>CAIUGQ010000330.1 GCA_903898725.1 uncultured Burkholderiales bacterium
CCAGCGCGCCCGCAGCGGCGGCGCGAACACCGATTCGAGGCGCGCATCGGCGACGACCTCGGGCGACCAGACGCCCGCGACGCGCATGCGCTCGAGCACGCGGTCGCGGGCCGCACGGGCGGCGACCGGCGCACGGTCGGGGCGAAGGCGCGAGGGCATCTGCGGCAGCGCCACCAGCAGCGCGGCCTCGGCATGGCTGAGCTCGCCCGCGGACTTGCCGAGGTAGCCGCGCGCGGCCGCCTCCACGCCCTCGACCTGCCCGCCCATCGGCGCGTGGTTCAGGTACAGCGCGAGGATCTCGCGCTTGTCGAGATGGGCCTCGAGCTGCAGCGCCCGGGCGATCTGCCGCAGCTTGGCGGCTGCGGTGCGCGACGGACCGGCCGGCGGGTCGAGGATGCGCGCCACCTGCATCGTCAGCGTCGAGCCCCCCGACACCACCCGACCTGCCCGCAGCCACTGCCAGGCAGCCCGTGCCATCGCCAGCGGGTTGACCCCGGGGTGCCACGCGAACCACCGGTCCTCGACCTGCAGCAGCGCTTCCACGTAGCGCGGCGACACCGCCTCGATCGAGGTCGGATGACGCAGCGCACCGTCGCGGCTCGCCCAGCTTCGCAAGGGCGTGCCATCGACGGCCAGGACCACCACCGTGCCCGGTGCGCCGCCCGGCGCGAGTGCCGCCGCCGGCAGCGGGTAGACTCGATCGAGCCCGAGCAGCCCGAGCAGCCCGAGCAGCACAAGGAGCGCGAGCGCCATGACCGCCAGGGCGGCGCGTCGGCGCGGCGTGGGCCTCGCCGCCGACGGGGCGTCGGCCTCACGGTCCGCACCCGGACCGTTCGGCGGATCGAGGCGCTGAGCCACGGCGCGCGGGCTCAGCGCGCCGCGGGCGCGCGCGGGTCGACGACGACCAGATCCGGTTCGGCGCGTCCCACGCCACGCAGCTCGGGCCGGTACATGTCCTCGGCGAAGGGCGCGGGAACCACGAAGCGTCCGGGCGTGACCACCCGCAGGGTGTAGTACAGCTGCAGCCGGTTGCCGTCGAGTTCCGCGGCGGCCACGAACCGGTCGTCGCGATACTCGACGTGCCGGATGCGGGCGTCGGCCATCGCCTCGGCGACGTTCACGCCGTCGACCTTGAACTCGCCCGCGCCGGGCCCCTGCGACAGGTTGCGGTTCTCGACCTCGACCCCAGCGGGAATCCGGTCGACCACCAGCCCGTCGCGGATGCGCTGCTTCGACTTCACCCGCAGCCGCACCACGAGCAGTTCGCCGGTGCGGACCGCACGGCCCGGCGCGAGCGCGGTGCCGTCGGCCGCGAACCAGGCCCGCTCGATCGAGATCGCGTCGTCGCCCGACACCGGCGGCTTGAGCGGATGGCCGGCCACGGACAGCTCGAGGAACAGCGGTTCGGCCGAGGTGTTGGTCACGCTGATGCCCCGGCGCAGGGTCGCCACGTCCCAGGCCCGCTGCTCGCCTTGACTGGCGGTCAGCGTCTCCGGGGTCGGCCCGGCCTGCAGCGTCGCGCTCCACGGCCGTCCGCTGCCCCCTGCCGCCCGGGCGGCCATGAACAGCGCGAGCCGCTCCTGGGTCGACAGGTAGCGGCGCCGGTCGATGCTGCGGGCCAGCGTCTCGAGCAGTGCCTCGCGCCGCGGATGGGCGGCCTGGTGCCGCAGCATCAGCGCGTACGAGAGCGACAGGTCACGGACCGGCGACCCGTAGTCGCCGAGCCATTCCACGGCCCAGGCATCGCCGCCCTCGGCCGCGCCGAGTCCGTACGGTCGTGCCATCGCCTCGTCGAGCGCCACCGCGGCACGGGCCTCGTCGCCCATCAGGCGCAGCGCCAGACCGAGATGCACCAGCGGCAGCGGCGAACGCGCGCTCGCGCGCCAGCCATCGTGCAGCGTGCGCAGCGTCGCGAGCGGGGCGCGCTGCTCGCGGGCCAGCACGTAGCCGGCGTACGCGGCCTCCGCGAAGCGCTGGTGCGCCTCGCGCATGGTGTCCAGCTCGCGCGGATCCGGCCGCCCCTGCGCGTCACGGCTCGCCTCGCGCGGCGCGCGCTGCTGCAGCGCGGGCGAACGCTGCAGCCGCTCGAGCAGCGCGTCGGCGGCACGCTGCTGCAGACGTGCCGGCACCGCGAAGCCGGCATCGCGCGCGTCCTGCAGGAACCCGGTCACGTAGGCGCTCAGCCAGCCCTCGTAGGGTCCACCGGCGCTCCACAGTCCGAAGCCGCCCTGCGGCTGCTGCATGCCCGACAGGCGCCCGAAGGCCTGCAGCAGCCGGGCCTCGCGCTCCTCGCGCGAGAGCGGCGCGATGCCCACCGCTGCCGCGCCCGCCTCGTCGATGAACACCAGCGGATAGGCACTGCTCGTGGTCTGCTCGAGGCAGCCGTAGGGATAGGACAGCAACCCCTTGACCGCATCGCGCACGTCGATCGGCGGCGTGCCGGACAGCGACAGCCCGACGCTCGCCGTCCCCGGCCACAGGCCGTCGGCGAGGCTCGCGTCGAGCTTCGCGACCGCCCCCGGCTCCAGACGCAGGCGACGCACCTGGCGTGTCGCGGGCGTGGCGGGCTGCACCAGCAGCGCGGCCTCGCGCACCACCCGCAGCGCCCCGGCGCTGACCGTGACCCGGATCGGCGCGAGGCCTTCGGCGTCGGTCGCTTCGGCCACGTAGCGCAGCACCGTGCGCTGGCCGTCGGCGAGCCTGACCGGACCGGGCGCACCGGTGAGCCTGAGCGGCGCCGAGGCCTCGACCTTGACCGTCACCGTCTGCGCGGCCCCGGACAGGTTGGTGACGTCGAGCGCGATCGCGGCGCTGTCCCCGGGCGACACGAAGCGCGGCATCGAGAGCTCGGCGACCAGCGGCGCGGCCACCGTCATTTCGGCCTCGGCGCTCGCGTAGCCGTCGGCGGTCGCGGCGACCGCCATCAGCCTGAGCGTGCCGTTGAAGTCGGGCAGGCGCAGCGGCACCGTCGCCTCGCCACGTTCGTCGACGACGACAGGGCCGCTGAACAGGTCCACCAGCCGCACGCGGCGCGGCAGGCTCTGCGTGTCGCGCATCGCCGCGTCGCCGCCGAAGCGCTGCTTCGCGACGGTGCCGTCCATCTTCTCGATCAGCTTGCCGTACAGGTCGAGCAGGTCGGTCTCGTAGCGGTGCTTGCCGAAGAAGAAGCCGGCCGGGTCGGGCGACGCATAGCGGGTGATGTTCAGGATGCCGACGTCGACGGCCGACACGGTGACGATCGCGCTGCCCGCCGCGGGCGGACGGCCCGCCGCATCGGCGAGCCGCAGCCGGACCGGCACGCTCTGCTCGGGCGTGGTCTTCGCAGGCGCCGTGATCGCGAGCGTCATGCGCCGGGCGTCGCGCGCGAGCGGCAGGTGCGCCAGACCGAGCGCACGGGCCGGCGTGACCCGATCGCCCTCGCTGCCCGGGCGGTACGCGACCACGCCGACGTACAGGTCGTGACGGTTCCACGCCGCATCGACCGGGATCTCGATCGTCGTGCCGGAGGCACGCACGGGGATGCGGCGGGCGAACAGCACGCGGTCGCCCTCGACGGTCACCAGCGCCTCGCCGTCGTGGGGCGGCACCACCGTCACCTTGGCGACGGACCCGGCCGCGTACGGTGCCCCTTCGAGCTTGAGCTGCACCCGATCGGGTCGCATGCCGACATCGTCCGCGTCCTGCGCGCCCCAGCCCGCGTAGAAGCGGTGGCGCAGCGTCTGCCCGGTGGACGGGTCATGGAGCTCGAGCCGGTAGCGCCCCCAGCGGACCGGCAGCGACAGCGTGCTGCGTGCCGCGAGCGCGAGCGAGCGGGCCTCGACCAGTTCCTCCTCGACCAGGTAGCCGCCGTTCCAGCCGCGCCCCTCGTCGTAGCGCCAGTACCAGCGCCTGTCCTCGCGCAGCAGCCTGACCTGGATGTCGCGGGCGGGCACGAAGCTGCCCGAGGCATCGGTGCGCACCACCTCGAATCCGGCCGCCGCGCCCTCGCGCGCGACGTCGCGATCGAACAGCGGACGCACGCCGAGCAGCGCGGGCGCCGGCCACCAGGTCCGCTCGATCGAGCGCACGACCGGCCGCCCGCCGGACTCCAGCAGGCTGAAGCTCGCCCGCAGCCGCATCGGCGAGCGACGCTCGGCGACGTCGACCGGCACCGTCACCTTCGCCCGGCCCGCATCGTCGAGCGTCGCCTCCTCGAGATCGACACGCTTGCGCACCGCATCGTCGTCGGCATCGCCGAAGACGAAGCCCGGCCAGGCCTGCGGCAGCGGGTTGCGCTGTCGCTCGGTGGCCAGGCTGCCGAGCAGGCGGTTGCCGGCGGCCGGCGCACCGTACAGGTAGTCCCCGCTGACGGCGACCTCGAGCGCGGCATCGCCGGCGAGCGCGGCCGGCGGCGCCGAGAGCTCGAGCTTCATGCGCTCGGGCAGGAACTCCTCGACCTGGAACGGCCACTGCGCGGTCGGCTGCTTCGATCCGGGATCGGTCCGGGCCTCGAGGAGCCAGCGGCCGGTCGGCGCGTCCGCCGGCAGCGCGATCGCCTGCTGGTAGTACCCCGTGCCGACTGCCTGGGCGCGCACCAGCCGGGTCAGCGCGACATCGCCGTCGGGCCGCTTGACGGTCAGCGTCAGCGGGGGCGCGCCCCCGCCGGGCGGCGCCGGCAGCGGTCGCCCGTCGGCATCGCGCGCCAGCACCGAGGCCTGGAAGGTCTCGCCCGGCCGGTACAGGTCGCGGCCCGCCCACACGAACAGCTTCTGCTCGCGCGACGGATGCCCGGCGACGTCGTACTCCGAGAGATCGAGCGCCGGGTCGCGAAGCCCGAGCAGCGACAGCTGCCGCCCCTGACGGGCGACGATCGCGCGCGCCTTGTCGAGCCCGCCGGCGAAGGTCGCGCGGCCCAGTGCATCGGTGCGCGTCTGCGCGAGCGGGCGGCCGCCGGCGTCGATCGCCGAGACCTCGACGTCGCGCAGCGCGGTGCCGGTCTTGAGCGAGGTGGCGAACACGTCGGTCTGCGCGGCCCGACGACGGGCGTGCAGCCCGATGTCGGTCACGTGGAAGTGCGTGACCTGGTAGTCGTAGGCGAAGCGCCCCGGCGGATTCATCACCGCGACGTACAGCCCCGGCTCCTTGAGGGCCTCGATCCGCTCGACCTGCAGGAAGCTGACGGTACGCCGGTTCGGTCGCGGATCGGTCGCGAAGCGGCCGGCATGGACGAGGTCGGCGCTCGCGCGGAGCTGCTCGAGCGTGTCGATGCCCACCCGGCCCTTGAGCCGAGACTCGCCGCCGGAGAGGTCCTGATCGCCCTCCTCGTCGGAGGCGGCCTCGCGTCGACCGCCCACCTGCTGCAGGAAGCTGGCCCAGGCGTCGGGCCTGACCCGCAGGAACTGCACGTCGACCTCGGGCACGTTGACGGTCACCACCGGCAGGCCGCCGTTCTGCCCAGCCGGCAGCACCACGCCGCGACTGGCGAAGTGGAAGGCCTCGGGCATCGCCTCGCTCTTGACCGAGCAGGTCTGCGCGACCGGCAGGGTCGCGTCGTCGGCCGACGCCAGCCCGGCGTCGATGCGGATGCGGTAGGTGCGCTCCGGCGCGGCGTTCGGCAGGTACAACACCCGGGGGTTGTCGCCCAGCACCCAGCGCGCGGGCACCGGCGTCGCGCCGGCGGCCTCCTCGCCCTCGGTGGCCTGCAGCAGCTTCGCCCAATCCTGCGAGCGCTTGAGCGGCCTCGTGAACATCACCGCGACCGCCGGCGAGCCGTCGAAGAGGCGGGCCCGGCAGTCGGCGAGCGCGAAGGCGGCGGGCGCCCCGCTCTGCGCGTCGGGAGGCGCAGCGCCCGGCGCCGAGGTGCGCCAGGCGAAGAAGGCCGCGATCGAGACGGCGAGCGCCGCGGCCACGGCAAGCGCCACGACGACGGGGCGGCGGGGCATGCGCGAGCTCATGGGCGTCTGCGGTCCGTTCGGACGAGGGGGCGGTCCGTGGGGACCGCTGATTCAGCGGGCGCGCGCGGCAGGCCGGCCCCGGGGACCGGACGCCGAGGTACCCGGGTCGACTACGCCGGCTTGTTCTTCAGCTTGCCCTTGGGCATCACCGTCGTCGTCGGCGGCGTCGGCCGCGGCGAGATCGCGGCCACTTCCTTCAGCGGCGCGCTGTCCTTCTTCGGCTTCTTGGTCAACTTGTTGCTGCGCTGTACGCCCTTGGGCATGGTGAGCTCCTCTCCGACGGGATGAACTGTACAGGCTGCACGCCCGCCCGCGCTCGCGCGTTCCGGCGATGCGGCGAGGCGCATCGGCGCCCCTACGAAAAAGCCGCCTTGCGGCGGCTTCCTCGTGATCCTGGCTGGCGGAGACGGAGGGATTCGAACCCTCGATGCGCTTTTGGCACATACTCCCTTAGCAGGGGAGCACCTTCGGCCTCTCGGTCACGTCTCCGTTCATCGCGGATGGTATCACGGGCATCGCGGCCCCCTGCTCCGCTCTTCCGCCTGCACCGGGCGCTCAGCCGACCGGCTGCTCGAGATCGAAGGCCTTGTGCAGCGCGCGCACCGCGAGCTCGAGGTACTTGTCCTCGATCACCACCGAGATCTTGATCTCGCTGGTCGAGATCATCTGGATGTTGATCCCCTCCTCCGACAGCGTGCGGAACATCCGGCTCGCGATGCCGACGTGCGAGCGCATGCCGATGCCGACGACCGAGACCTTGGCGATCTTCGGATCACCGACGATGTCGCCCGCGCCCAGCCTGGGCTTGACGCTGCCGCCCAGCACCTCGAGCGCCTTCTGGTACTCGGCGCGCGACACCGTGAACGAGAAGTCGGTCATCCCGTTCACGCTCTGGTTCTGGATGATCATGTCGACGTCGACGTTCGCCTCGGCCACCGGCCCGAGGATCTGGTAGGCGACCCCCGGACGGTCGGGCACGTTCATCACGGTGATCTTGGCCTCGTCGCGCGCGAACGCGATGCCCGAAATGACTGCCTGTTCCATCGTCTGCTCTTCCTCGAACGTGATCAGCGTGCCGGACGCCATCTCCTCGGCCAGCGGCATGTCGGGCGGCGTGAGGCTCGACAGCACGCGGGTCTTGACCTTGTACTTGCCCGCGAACTCCACCGACCGGATCTGCAGCACCTTCGAGCCGAGGCTCGCCATCTCGAGCATCTCCTCGAAGGTGATGCGCGCCAGCCGCCGGGCTTCGGGCACGATCCGGGGGTCGGTGGTGTAGACACCGTCGACGTCGGTGTAGATGAGGCACTCCTCGGCACCCATCGCCGCGGCGACCGCCACGGCCGAGGTGTCCGAGCCACCGCGTCCCAGCGTGGTGATGTTGCCGGCCGGATCGACGCCCTGGAAGCCGGTGACGACCACGACGCGACCCGCGTCGAGGTCGGCGCGCACGCGTGCGTCGTCGATCGCGGTGATCCGGGCCTTGGTGAACGCGTCGTCGGTCCTGACCGGCACCTGCCAGCCTGCGTAGCTCACGGCATCGACGCCGATCGCCTTGAGCGCCATCGCGAGCAGTCCTACCGAGACCTGCTCGCCGGTCGAGGCGATCATGTCGAGCTCGCGCGGATCGGGCTGCGCCTGGAGCTCGCGGGCCAGACCGATCAGCCGATTGGTCTCGCCCGACATGGCCGAGGGAACGACCACCATCCGGTGACCGGCGCGGTGCCACTTGGCGACGCGCTGGGCGACGTTCCTGATGCGCTCGACCGAGCCCATCGAGGTGCCGCCGTACTTGTGAACGATGAGGGACATGGCGCCGGAGGTCGGTTGTCCGTGGACAAACCCTGAAGTATACGACGCGGCCGCACCCTGCCTTCGGCGCCTCACCTCCCGCTGCGGTCCGGCTCTTGCCCGGCCGTGCGCCGGAGGGATACGCGGACGACGAACCGCCGTCCGTCCGGAGCGGCCGTCCGCCGGTCGCGCGCCACCCGACTTGCCTTGAGCAATCGTCGTGCGCCCGAAACAATCGGAACCATGAAACGAATCCGTCTGCCCCGGATGACCGGGTCGGCCGCCGGGTTCACGCTCGTCGAGCTGATGGTGGTGCTCGCGGTGGTCGGTCTGCTGGCCGCCACGGCGGCACCGTCGTTCCAGGGCGCCGTGACCTCCCGCCGACTCGAGTCCGGAACGATCCAGATCGTCAACGCGATCCGCCTGGCCCGTGCGGAGGCGATCAAGCGGTCGGCCGTGGTCGCGGTCCGACCGCTGAGCGGCACCGACTGGAGCTCGGGTCTCATCGTTCATCTGGAGGCCGACGCGAACCCAGCGAATGCCCTGACGGCGGACGATACCGTCATCCGCCAGTTCCAGATGCCCGCCCGCAGCACCTTCCATTCGGCCAGCCCGTCGGCGCTCGCGTTCGACGCACAGGGGCGCAATGTCGCCCCGACGCTCGACGGCACGCCTCAGGACGGCTTCCTGCAGATCTGGGTCAACGGCACGTCCAAGACCGTCACGATCAGCCGGACCGGCGCCACCTCGATCGTCACGGTCTACTGAGGCGCCACCGCGATGCCCTCTCGCCCCACCTCCCGACGCAGCAGCGGCTTTTCGCTGATCGAACTGCTGGTCGCGATCATCGTCGTCTCGCTCGGCCTGGGCGGCATCCTCTACGCGCAGGGCCGCGGCCTGCAGGCCCTGAACGGCAACAGCTGGCGCGCCCAGGCGGCGGTGCTCGCCGAGCATGTGGTCGACCGGGCGCGGGCGAACCCGACCGGGTCGTACGAGGTGCTCTTCGCCGACACGCCCACCGGCTCGAGCGTCGAGAAGCGCGATCTGGCGATGTGGAAGACGCAGCTGGCGCGCAGCCTGCCGGCCGGGAACGGCGAGATCACCGTGGCGACGCGCACCGACGCGAGCACCGGCCGCCAGTTCGACGAGATCAACGTGGTGGTGCGCTGGGACGACCGGCGCGCCGGGGCCGGCGACAGCGGCAGCGAGCAGCTGCGACACCTGCGCGTGCAGGGCTTCAGGCCGCTGCCATGAGCCGCGCACCGCATCGCACGACGTTCCGGCGTGCGGGGCGCCACGCCTCGCGCGGCATGACGCTGATCGAGATCTCGGTCGCGACCGCACTGTCGCTGGTCGTGCTGACCGCGATCCTCTTCGCCTTCCTCTCGCAGCGCTCGACCCAGCGCTACGCGCAGGAACTCGCGCAGGTCCAGGGCAACGGACGCGTCGCCCTCGAGCAGATCGGGCGAGACATCCGCCAGGCAGGCTTCATCGGCTGCAACAGTGCCCTGCAGCGGCACGTGGATCCGCGGGTCTGGGAGACGGCGGTGATCCCGGTCGACCCGGCCGTCGCGGTGTCCAACTCGAACTTCACCATCGACGCCCAGACCTCGATCCGCGCCTTTGTCGGGAATTCCGGCGCCGACGTCTGGGGCAGCGCCGCACCGGCCGGCGTGCCCGCGGCCTCGCACGTGATCGAGGTGCGCTACGCCAGCCTGGACGGTGCCACCCGGCTCGACCCGGGCGTTGCCATCACTCCGCTGTTGCTGACCACGCTGGGCACCTTCGAGCCGAGCCGGGGCGACGTGACCCCACAGTCGAGCAACCGCCTCGCGCTGCTGTCGGACTGCCAGAGCGCGGTGGTCGTCAGCATCGCCTCGATCTCGGGAACGGCGATCGACATCATGCCGACCCGCCCGCTGTCGGGCGCGCGCTGCGGTCACGCCTCGCGCATCGGCTCGGGCTGCCTGTACGCGCCGTCGACCACGCTCTATCCGATCCGGGTGGTGCAGTACTTCGTCGCCGTGCAGACCATGGACGGCATCACGCAGCCCTCGCTGATGATGCGCACGCGGCGCATGAGCAGCACCGCCGTGGAGTGGGAGGACCCGCAGGAGCTGCTGCGCGGCGTCACCGACCTCACCGTGACCGGACTCGGCCTGGATCTGCCGCGCGCGGCCGGCTCGGACCCGACCTTCACCGCACGCCGACAGCTCGACGAGATCACCGATGGCGCCACCTTCCTGCCCGCCGTGACCTCGACCGAGTGGCAGCGGGTGGTCCGGGTCGATCTGCGGCTGCGGATGCAGGCCAGCAAGGGCACCCAGGTTGGCGACGCACCGGTGATCCGCAACTTCGAGTCGTCGTACACGATCCGTTCCAGGGTGACCGTCGACCCATGATCTCTGCCCACCGCCCTCCCCGTTCGCGTCGCCTCGTCCGGCCGCCCGCAGGCCAGCGCGGCGTCGCGCTGCTGATCGCCATGCTGCTGCTCGCGCTGATGATGCTGGTCGGCACCGGCTCGCTCGAGAGCGCGATCGTCGAGCACAAGGTCTCCGGCAGCATGCGCGACCGGAGCGCATCGTTCGAGGGCGCCGAGGCCGCGACGCTGCAGTCGTTCGCGCAGCTGCGCCAGCTCGTCGCCAGCGGCAGCGGCGAGCCCGTCGAGACCGGTGGCCACTTCTACGGCGGTCGGTTCCCCCCGTCGGGCTCCGGCTCGGTCGTCGAGAGCAACACCGCGGCGCTGCAGTTCTGGCGCGGCTGGGGCATGCCCACCGCCGGCACCATGGAGACGACGCTCCCAGCTTCGATCGCCAACGTCGACAAGACGCGGTACGTGATCGAACGGATGCTGATCGACGATGAGGGCGAGCCCGCCGGTCCGGCCACCTATCCGCTGAACTACAGCCGACTCACGGTCTACGGCAAGGGCGATGCCGCTGCCGAGGTCCTGCTCCAGTCCACTCTCGTGACCCTGCCGAAATGAAGCCCCACCCTGCCGCCCCGTCCTCGCGCCGGCGTCTCGTCGGCTTTGTCGCAGTCGCCGCCGCCACGGTCGCGGTCGCGCTGGCACCCCAGGCGGTCACCGCCGCCGGGCCCGTGCTCACGCTGCCGAACGTGCCCTGGTTCGTCGGCCAGAACGTCGCGCCGAACATCCTGCTGACGCTGGACGACTCGGGATCGATGACCGAGACCTACGCGCCCGATTCGTTTGCCAGCGATCCCGGTTCGGCATCGATCGCCTACAAGTCGAACCTGAATCCGATGTACTACACCGCATCGGTCACCTACGTCGCGCCGCCCGACGAGAACGACGTCCCCTACTCGACCTCGTACACCTCGGCCCTTCGCAACGGCTTCGACCCGACCCGCGGCAGCATCAACCTCCAGTCCCAGTACCGGCCCGAGCACAACTACAACCCCAAGAACACCGCACCGAACGGCTACGCCAATCACTGCTCGGCGAGCGGCAACTGCCCCGGCGTCGGCGTCCCGAGGGGTTCGCAGACCGAAGCCTACTGGTGGACCTACGTCCCGGACGGCACCGCCACCTGCCCGAACGAGCCCGCGCTCTCCGCGATGGGTACCCTGCCGATCAGCTGCTTCCAGTTCAACCGTCCGACCACCGACGCGCAGCGCCAGAACTTCGCGAACTGGTATTCGTTCTACCGTACCCGCAACCTCGCGACCGTCTCGGCCGCGATGATCGGCTTCTCGAAGCTGCCCCAGGACTATCGGGTCGCCTGGCAGGCGCTGAACACCTGCAAGGACACCAACTTCAGCTCGAGCTGCAAGGGTTGGGACTCCGACCGCAGCAACGTCAACGCGCGGATCGGCGTGTTCGATTCGAACAAGCGCGCCGACCTGTGGTACTGGCTCGAGCGCCTGCCGGCCAGCGGTGGCACGCCGCTGCGCGAGGCCGTCCAGCGCGCCGGCGACTACCTGAAGCTGACCGGGACCGGCAGCCCCTACGCGGACAACCCGAGCGCCAGCAGCGGCATCACCTACACCTCGTGCCGCGCGAGCTACAGCGTGGTGATGACCGACGGGATCTGGAACGGCGGCACCGTGAACGCGGGCGGCAACATCGACGGGACGAGCAAGACCCTGCCCGACGGCCGCAGCTACACGCCGGCAGCACCCTTCGACGACTCGAACAGCAACACGATCGCGGACATGTCGTTCCTGTACTGGTCGACCGATCTGCAACCGTCGATCCCCAACACGCTGCGCCAGTTCATGCCGTATCAGGCCGGCCTGACTGCGACCGATGCCGAGTACTGGGACGCGCGCAACGACCCGGCCACCTGGCAGAAGATGACGTCGATCTACGTCGGCCTCGGCCTGACCGGCTGGCTGAACTCGCCAGTCAAGTGGGCGGGCTCGACCTTCGCCGGCACGGTCAGCCCGGCCTCGGGCTTCCAGCAGTTCAAGCAGAACCTCGCCGACTGGCCGGCCTCGGCGAACGGTCTGGACGTCGGCAACGTCTACGACCTCTGGCACGGCGCGATCAACTCCCGGGGCGCCTTCTATGCGGCGGACTCCCCGGACACGCTGGTCAAGGCCTTCGAGGACCTGCGCAACCGCATCTCCAGCCGCGAGGACGGCGCGAGCGCGGTGAGCAGCTCGTCGCTGCAGGTGCAGACCGACACGATGATGTTCAACACCTCGTTCAGCAGCAAGCGCTGGGACGGGACGCTGCGCGCGTACAAGGTGCAGAGCGACGGCACGCCCGAGGCGACCGAGGCCTGGACGACCAACCTGACGATGCCGCTGCCGACGGGCGGTGCGATCGGCTCGCACAAGGTCTACGCGAAGGGTTCGAGCGGCACTCGGGAGCAGCTCTCCCCCACCAACCTCAGCGTGCTGCCCACCGCACGGCAGACGGAGCTCACGGCACAGGCGGCGACGCTCAGCGCCACGATGACCACGCCGATCGGTGCCGCCGAACTCGTCCGGTGGGTGCTGGGCGACACCTCGAACGACGAGCTGCGCAAACGCGACCGGCTGCTCGGCGACATGGTCAATTCGGCGCCGCTCTACGAGGGCGGTCGCGACTACGGCTACAGCGTCACTGCATGGACCGATTCGCCGCGCATCGACGGGAAGGTCTACGCACAGTTCGTGAAGGACAAGCACGACTCGGCCACCGGGCGGCCGAAGGTCCCGACGGTCTTCGTGGGCGCCAACGACGGCATGCTGCATGCGTTCAATGCGAACACCGGTGCCCACCGCTGGGCCTACATGCCCTCGCCCTCCTTCGCCAAGATCGGCAAGCGCGCCGATCCGCTGGCCGGCCACACCTGGTACGTGGACGGACCGATCGTCACGCACGACGTCTACTACAACGACGCCTGGCGCACGATCCTCGTGGCGAGCGCCGGTGCCGGCGCCCGGGGGCTGTTCGCCCTCGATGTCACCGCGCCCGACGACCCCAAGCTGCTCTGGGAGTACTTCCCGAACAACGACGATGACACCACCAACGACGACGCCGACCTCGGCTACGTCCTGGGCGAGCCGGTCATCGCACGGGCCGAGAACGGCACCTGGATCGTCGCGTTCGGCAACGGCTACGGCCACACCTCGAACAAGGCGATGCTCTACGTGCTCGACGCGTGGACTGGCGCGGTGCTGAAGAAGCTCAACTCGGGCGCGCAGGCGTCGGTGCCCGCCGGGTCGATGCAGTCCAACGGCCTGTCGGCCCCCGCGCTGCTGTACACCGCCGGCAAGCGACTCGCCTACGCCTACGCGGGCGATCTGCTGGGCAATGTCTGGCGCTTCAAGTTGTCCGGCTCGTCCTCGAGCGCCTGGGCACTGGACTTCGGCGGGGTGCCGCTGTTCGTCGCGACCGGTCCCGACGGCAACCGCCAGCCGATCACCGCGAAGATCCGCCTCGCCTCCGACCGCCAGCTCGGCCGCATGCTGCTGTTCGGCACCGGCCGCCTGCTGACGGCGAACGACCCGGTCACGACGGAGCGCCAGTCGGTCTACGGC
>CAIUGQ010000331.1 GCA_903898725.1 uncultured Burkholderiales bacterium
CGACCGTCGCCCGGGCCCGCTGCGCCGTGCCTGGCGGGCCACCGGCCTGTCGGGCCGGCAGGCCGCCGCGCGCCCCTGGCGTGCCCGGCTGCTGTGGACGGCCGCCGCGGTCGCGGTCATCGCGAGTGCCGTGCCGATCGACCTCACCGTCGGCGCCCCGGCGCGGATCGAGGGCGAGGTGCAGCGCACGGTCGCCGCGCCGATCCGCGGCTACCTGAAGGCGGTGCACGTGCGGCCCGGCGATGCGGTCCGCGAGGGCGACCTGCTCGCCGAGCTCGGCGACCGCGACCTGGAGCTCGAACGCGCCAAGCTCAAGAGCGAGGTCGCGCAGCACGAGGGCGGCGTCGCCGCGGCGATGGCGCGCGGCGAGCGGGCACCGATGTCGATCGCGCAGGCCCGGGTCGAGGAGGCGCGCGCCCGGCTCGGCCTGGTCGAGCACCAGCTCGAGCAGATCAAGGTCCGTGCGCCGATCGCCGGCGTCGTGCTGCAGGGCGACCTGTGGCAGCAGCTCGGCACGCCGGTGGACCGCGGCCGCACGCTGTTCGTGGTCGCACCCGCCTCGCGCCACCGCGTGATCGTCGAGCTCGACGAGCGGGACCTGCGCCGGATCGCCGAAGGCGGACGCGGTCGGCTCGCGCTCTCGGCGCTGCCCTGGGACGCGCTCCCGCTGGTGATCGAGCGGATCGCCCCCTCGGCGGCCACGCTCGAGGGGCGCAACGTCTTCGAGCTCGAGGCCCGCGTCGAGGGCGGGACCGACGCGCTGCGCGCCGGCCAGCGCGGCATCGCGCACCTCGACGCCGGTCACGGACCGATCGCGCTCGACTGGGCACGGCGGGCCGGCGACGCGCTGGCGCGCCTCGTCTGGCGCTGGCTGCCCTGAGCCATGGAACGGCCGCTCCACAGCGACCGCTGGCACCACGTCGCCGCACTGCGCCCGCGCTGGCGGATGCATGCACGCAGCGACCGCCAGGTCGTGCGCGGCGCGACCTGGCACATCGTCTGCGGCGACGGCCGCTCGGGCACGCTGCGGCTCGACGCGGGCGCCTGGTCGATCGTCGGGCGCTGCGACGGCCACCGCACGATGCAGACCATCTGGGACGAGGCGCTCGCCGAGGACCCCGCCGGCGCACCGAGCCAGGACGAGGCGATCGAGCTGCTGGCGAGGCTGGTCGACGAGCGCTGTCTGGCCTGCGAGGGCCTGCCCGATGTCGCGGTGCTGCGCGACGACGACCGCACCCGCGCCGCCCGCCAGCTCGCGGGGCGGCTCAACCCGCTGGCCCCGCGGATGTCGCTGGGCGACCCGACGCCGCTGCTGCGTCCGCTCGAGCCGCTCGCCCGCCGCCTGTTCTCGCCGGCCGGCGCGCTCGCCTGGCTCGCGCTGGTCGCGCTCGCCGCGGGCCTGGCGCTGTCCGAGCTCGAGGCCGTCGTCCGGCACGTCGGGCACTGGGCGCAGTCGCCGCGTCACCTGCTGCTCGCCACCCTGGCCTGGCTGCCGATGAAGGCGGTGCACGAGGCCGCGCACGCGCTCGCCGTGCGCCGCTGGGGCGGCGCCGTCCGCGAGGCCGGCCTCGCCTGGATGATCGGGCTGCCGGTGCCCTACGTCGACGCCTCGGCCGCGGACCGATTCGCCTCGGGCCGCCAGCGGGCGGCGGTCGCCGCCGCCGGCATCCTCGCCGAGATCGCGCTCGCCGCCTTCGGGCTCGTCGTCTGGGCGATGACCGAGCC
>CAIUGQ010000332.1 GCA_903898725.1 uncultured Burkholderiales bacterium
CGAGGATGCTCTTGAAGCGCACCTTGCCGCCGGGGGCGGTCGACGGGTCGTAGATGTGGACCAGCGTGATGGTGCCGCTGGTGTTGCCGCCGTCCGCGTACAGGAAGCGGGCGTCGTCACCGCGAAGCTGTTGCATCCGGTCAGGATGCCCGAGCGCCGGGGACGGTGCAACGACCGCCCGGCGCCGTGGGCACGCCGGACGGGCCGCGTCAGGCCGTGACCAGCCGCGAC
Organism: uncultured Burkholderiales bacterium; assembly: GCA_903898725.1. Lineage (GTDB taxonomy): Bacteria > Pseudomonadota > Gammaproteobacteria > Burkholderiales > Burkholderiaceae_E > UBA4615. Next base: position 232 of record CAIUGQ010000332.1, read on the forward strand.
GAGATGGTGTAGCGGAAGTCGTCCGGGGCGAGCTCGTCGAAGCGACCGCTCGCGTTCTCGCCGTTCGGGTACATCAGGAAGGGCAGCGTGCCGCGGCCCGCGCCCCCCGGCAGACGCACGTCGTGGCCGGTGTTCCAGCCGACCCAGTTGCCCTCCCAGCCGCCGAACAGGCCGCGGGCGACCGGCGCGGCCAGCGGATGGGCCCGGTCCTTGATCCACTCGGGCGTCTCCTGGCGCATGACCTTGAGCACGTCGGCCGGGTCCATCCCGACCCAGCCGTGGCCCGCGAGATACGCCTCGGCGCGGCAGTGCTGCGCGCCCTTGAGGCTGGCCGGGTTCGCGCCGAGCTCGCGGTAGCCGAAGGCCGAAGGCGCCAGGCGCAGGCCGTAGACGTCGCGGGCCGGGATGCCCACCGAGCGGCACAGGCCGACGAAGACCGCATTCAGGTCGGCGCACTTGCCGCCGAGGTTGCCGGTCTCGAGCATGGTCTTGATGTCGCCGGTGCCGCAGCCGCGTGTCTTGGGCTCGCGGTGCGCGTTCGCCACCACCCAGTCGTAGATCGCACGGGTCTTGTCCAGATCGGTGCGCGCGCCCTTCGTGGCCTTGGTCGCGGTCTCGCGGACGATGCCGTCGAGCGGCAGCAGCTCGCTCGGCGCGAGGTAGGTACGCAGCACCGACGCGTCCTCGCGCGGCGCGCCGGAGGGACGCGACCAGTCGATGCCGCCGCGGTCGCGCGTGCTCACGCGGCTGGTCAGCGAGACCGTCGGGGCGGGCGTGCCGGCCGTGAACTGCGCACGCAGCATCCGCACGCCGCTCTTCGGGTCGGCGACGACCGCCGCGGCCGCGGCGTTGCCCGTCCAGGCATGGTCGAGCGGGCGCTGCCAGTCGGTCGAGACGTCGGGCAGCGGCAGCCAGACCTGGGTGGCGCCCTGCACGTCGGCGACGGTCACGGTGGTGGTCACCTCGAAGGTCCGCCATGCGCCCGGACGGGGCTCGAAGCGGCGTGCCTCCTGGGCACGGGCGAGGGCGGGCAGCGCGCCGGCGGCGGCGAGGGCACCCGCGGCGGTCAGCAGGGTGCGGCGGTCGGATCGATGCGACATGAGGGACTCCTGAACGGTTTCGGTTCTACAGCACCGACGCGATCCACTGGCGGGCCTGAGCGCCCGTCCAGTCGACCTCGCCGGTCACGATGAAGGCGGCCCGGCCGTCGCGGCCGATGACCGCGGTGCTCGGGAAGATGCGCACGCCCCAGGCCTTCGCGACGCCGCCATCGGCGTCGCGCAGCACCGGCACGGTCAGCGGCATCGTGCCGAGGAAGCGGCGGATCGCGGCGTCGGTCTCGCGGAAGTTCACGGCGAGCACCTGCAGGCGGTCGCGCTCGTGGCGCTGCGCGAGCAGTTCGAGCGACGGCATCTCGGCGCGGCACGGCTCGCACCAGCTCGCCCAGAAGTTCAGCACCACGACCTGCCCGCGCTGGTCCTCGAGCCGCCACGCCGGGCCCTCCCAGGCGGGCAGCGAGACCGGGGGCGTCGGACGCCCGACGGGCCACGCGCGTCGCTGGGTCGCGTCCTGTGCCTGCGCCTGGGCCGTGCCGGCGGCCGTGGCGGCGGCCAGCGCGGCGAGCGTCGCGAGCGCGTCGCGCCGCGCCAGAGCGTGCGACGGTCCGCCC
>CAIUGQ010000333.1 GCA_903898725.1 uncultured Burkholderiales bacterium
GGCGAACTGCTGGCCGCGCGCCATGACGCGCTCGGCCACCTCGTAGACCATGTTGTCGCGCAGGTAGTCGAAGCCGAACTCGTTGTTCGTGCCGTAGGTCAGGTCGGCCGCGTACGCCTCCTTCTTGAGCGCGTGCGGCATCTGCGACAGGTTCACGCCGACGGTCAGGCCGAGGAAGTTGTAGAGCTTCCCCATCCACTCGGCGTCACGCTGCGCGAGGTAGTCGTTGACGGTGACGACGTGGACTCCCTGGCCGCTCAGGGCGTTCAGGTAGGCCGGCAGCGTCGCCATCAGCGTCTTGCCCTCGCCGGTGCGCATCTCGGCGATCTTGCCGTCGTGCAGCGACATCCCGCCGATCAGCTGCACGTCGAAGTGCCGCATGCCGAGCACGCGCTTGGCCGCCTCGCGGCAGACCGCGAAGGCCTCGGGCAGCACCGCGTCGAGGCTCTCGCCCGCCGTCACCCGGCCGCGCAGCTCGGCGGTCTTGCCGGTCAGCTGCTCGTCGGTCAGGGACGAGACCGAGGGCTCGAGCGCGTTGATCCGCTCGACGACCTTGCGGTAGTCCTTCAACAGGCGCTCGTTGCGGCTGCCGAAGATTCGGGTCAGCAGTTTCTGGATCATGGGGACGTTGCCTCCGCGCCCGGGCGTGATTCCGCCGGGCCACGGATCGGGACTCGTGGGCAATCGTCGAGTCTAGCATGGGGTCGCAGGGGCCCTTGCGGGGCTCGGGCGGCCTCCCGTCGGGCGACGATCGGCTACAGTGGCCGGCACGTGTGCCCGCCCCGATGAAGCCCTTTCCCCGTACCCGGAACGCCTCGGCCTGGCTGCGCAACGAGCCGGTGTTCGCTGCGCTCGGCGAGCAGGCGGCGCGCCTGTCGGCGCTGCAGGCGGACCTCGAGCAGGCGATGCCCGGGCTCGGCCTGGTGGTCGTGGCGCTCGAGCGGGACACCCTGGTGGTGGGCGCCGCCCATGCGGCGGTCGCGGCCAAGGTCCGTCAGATCGGCCCGACCGTGCTCGCCGGTCTCACCCGGCGCGGCTGGAAGATCGACAAGATCCGCTTCAAGCCGCAATGGCGCCCGCCGGTGGCCGTCGTGCCCCGTCGACCCAAGGAGGCGCCGAGCGCGCAGGCCATCGCCGACATCGACGCACTGTCGGACCGCATCGAGGACCCGCGCCTGAGGGCGGCGCTGCGCCGACTCGCGTCGCGACACCAGCCTCCCGTCAAGACGTGAGCGCCCGCTCTCGGCTCCGTCCTCTCTGGCGTTCAGCCTGAGGGGATCCGCTTCCTGAGTGCGCAGGCTTCGACGAAGCCGCGCAGCGTCTCGAGCGGCAGCGGCTCGCCATAGCGGACCGTGCCTGCCGGCAGCCCGCCCCGTGCCTCGACGTCCTCGTCGTCGAGGGCGGTCGACACGACGAACGCCATCGACCGGTACTCCGGCAGCGCACGCAGCCGTCGCAGGAACTCGAAGCCGTCCATCGGCGCGGCACGCAGGCCGCTGACCAGCACGTCGGGCCGGTGCCGCTCGATCTGGACCAGCGCATCGAAGGCATCGCCCGCCCAGAGCGCGCGCACCGGCTCCGACCAGCCGGCGATCGCGGCGGCGATCCGCCGCCGGACGACATCCCGGTCCTCGACCACCAGCATGGTGACGGTGCCGGCGCCCACGCCGCGCGCGGTGCCGCCGGCGACCCGCATCTCGCGCAGCGCGTCGATCGAGGCCCGCGAGATCCGGCGATGGCCGCCGCGGGTCTTCCAGGCCTGCAGGTCCCCGCGCTCGACCATCACCTGCACGGTGGTGGGCGACACGTCGAGCAGCCGTGCGGCCTCGGAGGTGGTGCACACGCCCAGCGCGGCGACGGCGGGGTCGTCGAGCGGAGCGGGCGGCGGGGCCTGCGGGTCCACGGCCGCTCAGCCGGCGAGACGCTCGAGCAGCAGCACGCCGAAGAACACCAGGCCGGTGACGACGCCGACCCACAGCAGCCGCCACGCCCGGGTCAGCCACTTGCGGTCGCGGGTCACGAGCCAGGCCGCGGCCGAACCGGCCACGCCGAGGCCGATCAGGATGGCGACGATGCGGAGGAAGAGCACGGCGCGCGCCGCTCAGGCGCCGTGGAGAAGCCGTAGCGAGCAGGCCCGAGCCGGCGCCGAGGCGCGCAGCCGTACGTGATGTACGGCGAGCACCGCAGGCGCCGGATCGGGACGCGCAGTAGGCTTATCCACGGCGTCTCAGGCGGCGACCCAGTCGCGGGCGAACATCCGGGGGGCTTCGCGGCGCTGCGGGAAGGTGGTCAGCTCCCACGCCTCGCGATCGGCGAGCAGCGCGCGCAGCAGCGCGTTGTTCATCGCATGACCCGACTTGTGCGCCGCGTAGGCCGCCAGCAGCGGATGGCCGACCAGGTACAGGTCGCCGATGGCATCGAGGATCTTGTGCTTGACGAACTCGTCGTGCGAGCGCAGCCCGTCGGCGTTGAGCACGCGGTATTCGTCCATGACGATCGCGTTGCCGAGGCTGCCGCCCTGCGCAAGGCCGCGCGAGCGCAGGGCCTCGACGTCCTGCATGAAGCCGAAGGTGCGGGCACGGGAGATCTCGCTGACGTAGGAGTCGCTCGCGAAATCGACCTCGACCTCCTGGACCGTCGCGTCGATCGCGGGATGGCCGAAGTCGATCGAGAACCGCATCTTGTAGCCGAAGTACGGCTCGAGCCGCGCCCACTTGTCGCCGTCGCGGACCTCGACCGGGCGCGTGACCCGGATGAACCGCTTCGGGGCGGCCTGCTCGATGATGCCCGCCGATTGCAGCAGGAACACGAACGAGCCGGCCGACCCGTCGAGGATCGGGATCTCTGCGGCGGTGACGTCGACGTACAGGTTGTCAATGCCCAGTCCGGCGAGCGCCGACATCAGGTGCTCGACCGTCGCCACCCGGACCTCGGGGTCCGACTCGGCGGTCAGCGTCGAGGCCATCCGCGTGTCGTTGACCCGGGCCGCATCGGCGCGGATCTCGACCGGCACCGCCAGGTCGACGCGGCGGAACACGATGCCGGTGTCGGGCGCGGCCGGGCGCAGCACGAGCTCGACGCCCTGCCCCGAATGCAGGCCGACGCCGGTGGTCCGCACCAGCGTCTTGACCGTTCGCTGCCTCAGCACCGGTTCATCCCGGGCGTCGCGGGGCTCAGAGCTGCCCGAGCATCGTGGCGGCGTCGCTGACCTCGAACTTGCCCGGGGCCTCGCGGTTGAGCTGCTTGACCACGCCGTCGACGACCAGCATCGAGTAGCGGTCCGAGCGCACGCCCATGCCGCGCGCGGTCAGGTCGAGCATCAGGCCGGTGGCCTTCGCGAACTCGGCGCTGCCGTCGCCCATCATGCGGACCTTGCCGCCGGACTTCTGGTCGCGGCCCCAGGCGCCCATCACGAACGCGTCGTTGACCGACACGCACCAGATCTCGTCGACGCCCTTGGCCTTGAGCGCATCGAAGTGCTGCACGTAGCTGGGGACGTGCTTGGCCGAGCAGGTGGGGGTGAACGCACCCGGCAGGCCGAAGATCGCGATGGTCTTGCCCTTGACCAGGTCGGACACCTTGAATGCGTTGGGTCCGAGCGCACAGCCGTTGCCCTCGACCTCGATGAACTCGGTCAGGGTGGCCTCGGGCAGGCGGTCTCCGATGGCGATGGTCATGCTCGCGACTCCTCTTGGATTGTTGGGGTTCGGCGAGGCGCGACGCCCCGCGGATCGGCCGATTGTAGCCCGGCGCGGCGAGCGGCCCCGGGGAGACCCGGACCCGCTCGTCGCATCGCGCAAAGTCCCTGACGCCGCCATGGGTGGCGCGGCGTCGGGGGCGCCGATCCGCGGGAGGCCCCCCGCGGATCGGTCTTGCGTCGTCAGTCCTGCTTCACCGCCCGGTCAGCGCGAGCCGATCGGACGGCGGAGCCGCCCACCATTCAATCCGCCTGCTTACGCAGGAACGCCGGGATGTCGAGGCGGTCGACGCCCTTCTCCTCGAGCGCCGCGACCTGCGCAGATGCGCTGCCGCGCGCATTGCGCCACACCGCCGGCGTGTCGAGCTGCTGGTACGTCGACGGCTCGTGCGACATCGCGTCGTGCGTGCCCGTCGCCCGGAAGGTCTGCGGCACCAGCTGCGGCTTGCGGGCCGTCTTGCCGATGCCGGTGGCCACGACGGTCACGCGCAGCGCGTCGGTCATGTTCTCGTCGTAGACCGTGCCGTGGATGATCGTCGCGTCGTCGGCGCAGAACTGCTTGATCGTGTTGATCACCTCGTTCGTCTCGCGCAGCTTGAGCGAACGCGAGGAGGTGATGTTGACGATCACGCCGCGCGCGCCCTGCAGGTCGACGCCGTCGAGCAGCGGCGAGGCCACGGCCTGCTCGGCCGCGAGGCGGGCGCGGTCCAGGCCCGAGGCCTCGCCGATGCCCATCATCGCCTTGCCCTGCTCGCCCATGATCGTCTGCACGTCGGCGAAGTCGACGTTCACCAGGCCGGGGACGTTGATGATCTCGGCGATGCCGGCGACCGCGTTGTGCAGCACGTCGTCGGCGCGGCGGAACGCGTCCTCGAGGCTCGCGTCCTCGTCCATCACGTCGAACAGCTTCTGGTTCAGCACGACGATCAGCGAGTCGACGTGCTCGACGAGCTGCTCGATGCCGTCGTCGGCGATCCGCATCTTGCGGTTGCCTTCGAAGTCGAACGGCTTGGTGACGACGCCGACCGTGAGGATCCCCATCTCCTTGGCGACCGCGGCCACGACCGGCGAGGCGCCGGTGCCGGTGCCCTTGCCCATGCCGGCGGTGATGAAGACCATGTTGGCGCCGGCGAGCGCCGCCTTGACCTGCTCGCGCTCCGCCTCGCAGGCCGAACGGCCGGCCGAGGGGTTGGCGCCCGCACCCAGGCCGGCATCGCCGAGCTGGATGATGCCGGGCGCGAGCGAACGCTTGAGCGCCTGGCGATCGGTGTTCACGGCGATGAACTCAACGCCCTGCACGCCGCGGTTGATCATGTGGTTGACGGCGTTGCCGCCTGCACCCCCGACACCGACGACCTTGATGACGGCGCCGTCGGACTCGGACTCGATCATTTCGAAATTGGACATCTAGTGGGCCTCCAACGAGTTGTTGCTGCTGCGCGTATGTGACGGACTGACTGACGACTGCGACTGACGACTCTCGAACCTCGAACCTCGACTCGGATCCCCCGGGATCAGAAGTTCCCCAGGAACCACTCCTTCATGCGGCGCAGGGTCTCCTTGAACGAGCCCGACTGCTCCGCGACCTTGCGACCGCGCAGGCGCTGCATCCGGGCCTCCTCGAGGAGCCCCAGCGCCGTCGCGAACCTCGGCGTCCTGACCACGTCGGCCAGTCCGCCTGCGTACTCCGGCACGCCGATGCGCACCGGCTTCAGGAAGATGTCCTCGCCGAGCTCGGCCATGCCCGGCAGCATGCTGGTGCCCCCGGTGATGACGACGCCCGACGAGAGCAGCTCCTCGTACCCCGACTCGCGGATCACCTGCTGGACCAGCGAGAACAGCTCCTCGACGCGGGGCTCGATCACCGCGGCGAGCGCCTGGCGCGACAGCGAGCGCGGCCCGCGGTCACCGATGCCCGGCACCTCGATCTTGTCGGCCGGATTGGCCAGCACCTGCTTGGCGATGCCGTGGCGCAGCTTGATCTCCTCGGCGTCGGGCGTCGGCGTGCGAAGCGCCATCGCGACGTCGTTGGTGATCTGGTCACCGGCGATCGGGATCACCGCCGTGTGACGGATCGAGCCGCCGGTGAAGATCGCGATGTCGGTCGTGCCGCCGCCGATGTCGACCAGCGCGACGCCGAGTTCCTTCTCGTCCTGCGTGAGCACCGCGGTGCTCGAGGCGAGCGGCTGCAGGATCAGGTCCTGGACCTCGAGGCCGCAGCGGCGCACGCACTTGATGATGTTCTGCGCGGCCGACACGGCGCCGGTCACGATGTGGACCTTGACGTCGAGGCGCACGCCGCTCATGCCGATCGGCTCGCGGATGTCCTCCTGGCCGTCGATGATGAATTCCTGCGGCAGCACGTGCAGGATCTGCTGGTCGGTCGGGATGTTCACCGCCTTGGCGGTCTCGATCACCCGCGCCACGTCGGCGTCGGTGACCTCCTTGTCCTTGATCGCCACCATGCCGATCGAGTTGAAGCTGCGGATGTGGCTGCCCGCGATCCCGGTGTAGACCGTCCGGATCTTGCAGTCGGCCATCAGCTCGGCCTCCTCGAGCGCACGCTGGATCGAGGCCACCGTGGTCTCGATGTTGACCACCACCCCCTTCTTCAGCCCCTTCGACTCGTGCTGGCCGAGGCCCACGATCTCGTAGCGTCCGTCCGGGTGCATCTCGGCGACGACAGCGACCACCTTGGAGGTGCCGATGTCGAGTCCGACGATGAGGTCCTTGCTGTCTCGTGTCATTGCGAACGCTTCGAAGGTGTGGACCGGTCCGGCGAGGGAACCGGTCTGCTGGGCGAAGCAGGCTTCGCCGTCGCGCGAGCGCCGCCGCGGTCGGCGGACGCCTTGTCGAGCGCGCCCGGGGCGCGCATCGCGAATCCGTTCTGGTAGCGCAGGTCGACCGACGCGATCTCGCGGTTGAGCCGGGTCTGCACGGTCGGGGCCACCGCGACCCAGCGCGCCACGCGATCCGCGATCGGCATGCCCTGCTCGCGGCCGAGCAGCAGCACGGTGCCGTTGTCGAGGCGTGCGGACCAGGCCCAGCGCGACGACAGCGTCACCGACTCGGGGACGACCGCGAGCGGCGCGAGCTGCTCGCGCAGCGCCTGCCAGCGCCGCGTGACCTCGCCCTCGCTCCCCGGCGGGCCGGAGAACTCGAGCAGCGCGCCCTCCGACTCGGCCTCGGCGACGTTGGCGGCGAACAGCTCGCCCTGGCGGTTCACCAGGCGTCCGTCGTGCCAGATCGCCAGCGGCTGGTGCTCCTCGATGCCCACGCGCAGGGTGTTCGGCCAGATCCGCCGCACCTGCGCACGCCGCACCCACGGCACCTGCTCGAAGGACTCGCGCACCGCACCCAGATCGACGGTGAAGAAGTTGCCCTTCAGACGCGCCGCGCCCGCCGACCTGAGCAGCGCGCGGTTCACATGCTCGAGCGGAAGCTCCGGCGTCGCCGCCTCCACCACCACCGCCTGCAGCGCGAACGACGGCCGCTGCACCACCCAGGCGACGGCCGCCACCGCGAGCGCCACGCCCGCCGCGGCCATCAGGCCGTTGGCGGTGGCGTTCAGCAGTCGGACGTCGTGCCAGGGATTCACGCCGCGGTCCCTCCGGCCTTCAGGCGCGCGGTCTCGAGGATGCGCACGCACAGGTCCTCGTACGAGATGCCCTCGGCCTTCGCGGCCATCGGCACCAGAGAGTGGCCCGTCATGCCGGGCGAGGTGTTGATCTCGAGCAGGAAGGGCTCGTCGTCGGCGCGCCGCAGCATCACGTCGGCACGCGCCCAGCCTTCGCAGCCGAGCGCGTGGAACGAACGCAGCGCGATGTCGCGGATGCGCTCGGACAGCGCCTGGGGCAGCTCGGCCGGGCAGACGTACTTGGTGTCGTCGCGGAAGTACTTGTTCTGGTAGTCGTAGTTGCCCGCCGGCGCGACGATCTCGATGACCGGCAGCGCGCGGGCCGCGGCACCGCTGCCGATCACGGCGATGGTCAGCTCGCGGCCGTCGATGAACTGCTCGCAGAGCACGTCGTCGTCGTGGCGGCGCGCGATCTCGTAGGCCGCGTTGCACTGGTCCTCGGAGACGACCTTGGTGAAGCCGATGGTCGAGCCCTCGCGCGAGGGCTTGACGGCCAGCGGCAGCCCCCAGCGGCGGGTCGCCTCGAGCACGTCGGCACCCGAGCGGGCGAGCGCGAAGCCCGGCGTTGGCAGCCCGTGCGTCGTCCAGATGCGCTTGGTGTAGACCTTGTCCATCGCGATCGCCGAAGCCATCACGCCGGAACCGGTGTACGGGATGCCGAGCAGCTCGAGCGCGCCCTGCACCGTGCCGTCCTCGCCGAAGCGGCCGTGCAGCGCGATGAACACGCGGGCGAAGCCTTCGCGCGCGAGGTCGTCCATCGGCCGCTCGGCCGGGTCGAATGCATGGGCGTCGACACCGCGGGCGCGCAGTGCGGCGAGCACGCCGGCGCCGGACATCAGCGACACCTCGCGCTCGGCGGACCGGCCGCCGGTGAGCACCGCGACCTTTCCGAACTCAGCCATTCGCGATCTCCTGGGTACGCGCCGAGACGGCGCCGATCGAGCCCGCGCCCATCGTGACGACGACGTCGCCGTCGCGGACCGTGTCGAGGATGGTCTCGGGCAGCGTGCCGACGTCCTCCACGAACATCGGCTCGACCTTGCCGGCGACCCGCACGGCACGCGCGAGCGTGCGGCCGTCGGCGGCCACGATCGGCGACTCGCCGGCGGCGTAGACCTCGGCCAGCAGCAGCGCGTCGACCGAGGACAGCACCTTGACGAAGTCCTCGAACAGGTCGCGCGTGCGGGTGTAGCGGTGAGGCTGGAAGGCGAGCACCAGCCGGCGACCGGGGAACGCGCCGCGCGCGGCCGCGATGGTCGCGGCCATCTCGACCGGGTGGTGGCCGTAGTCGTCGACCAGCGTGAAGCGGCCACCGCCCTGCGCGGGGGGCACCGGCAGGTCGCCCCAGCGCTGGAAGCGGCGTCCGACGCCGCGGAAGTCGGCGAGTGCCTGCACGATCGCCTCGTCGCTGACGCCGAGCTCGTCGGCCACGGCGATCGCGGCGAGCGCGTTCTGCACGTTGTGCAGGCCCGGCAGGTTGACCGTCACGTCGAGCGGCGCACGCGTCGTGCCGTTGACCCGGGCGAGCGTGAAGCGCATGCGGCCGCCCTCGGGACGCGGATCGACCGCGCGGAACTGCGCCTCGGGGGCGAAGCCGTAGGTGATCACCGGCTTGGAGACGAAGGGCATGATCTCGCGCACGTGCACGTCGTCGACGCAGAGCACCGCCGCGCCGTAGAACGGCAGTCGCTGGGTGAACTCGACGAAGGCCTGGCGCAGCCGCGCGAAGTCGTGGCCGTAGGTCTCCATGTGGTCGGCGTCGATGTTCGTGATCACCGCGATCATCGGCACGAGGTTCAGGAACGATGCGTCCGACTCGTCGGCCTCGACGACGATGTAGTCGCCGCTGCCGAGCCGCGCGTTCGCGCCCGCGCTGTTCAGGCGCCCGCCGATCACGAAGGTCGGGTCCAGGCCGCCCGCGGCCAGGATCGACGCGACCAGGCTGGTGGTGGTCGTCTTGCCATGGGTGCCGGCGATGGCGATGCCCTGCTTGAGCTTCATCAGCTCGGCGAGCATCAAGGCGCGCGGCACCACCGGGATGCGCCGGGCGCGGGCCGCGGTCACCTCGGGGTTGTCGCCGCGGACCGCGGTCGAGGTGACGATGCAGTCGGCGGTGGCGACGTTGACCGCGTCGTGGCCGCGGTTGACGACCGCGCCGAGCTCGACCAGCCGACGCGTCGCGGCGTTGTCGGCCGTGTCCGAACCACTGACCCGGTAGCCCAGGTTGAGCAGCACCTCGGCGATGCCGCTCATGCCCGAGCCGCCGATGCCGACGAAATGGATGCGCTTGACCTTGTGCTTCATTCGGAACCCTTGCGCGCGATCGCCTCGCAGACGTCGGCGACCTGCGTGGCGGCGTCGGGCCTGGCGAGCTCGCGCGCGCGGCGCGCGATCCCGAGCAGGCGGGGACGGTCGAGACCGGCGATCAGTGCGGCCAGACGCGGTGCGTCGAGCTCGGACTGCTGCACCAGCAGGGCGGCGTCGCGCCCCACCAGGAAGCCGGCATTGGTGGTCTGGTGATCGTCGACCGCATGCGGGAACGGCACCATCAGGCTCGCGACGCCCGCGGCGGCGACCTCCGAGACGGTCATCGCGCCGGCGCGGCAGACCACCAGATCGGCCTCGGCGTACGCGGCCGCCATGTCGTCGATGAAGGCCACCGCGTCGGCGGCGACGCCCGCATCGCGGTAGGCGGCCTGCAGGGCGGGCAGATGCGTGCGCCCGCTCTGGTGGATGACCGTCGGGCGCTGCGCCTCGGGCAGCAGCGCGAGCGCCTGCGGCACGACGGTGTTCAGCGCCTGGGCGCCGAGGCTGCCGCCGACCACCAGCAGCCGCAGCGGACCGCTGCGCGCGCCATAGCGCAGCTCGGGCGCGGGCAGCGCCGCGACGTCGACCCGCACCGGGTTGCCGCACCAGGCGGCCCCTGCGATCGCGTCCGGGAACGCGACCAGCACGCGGTCGGCCACCTTCGCCAGCACCTTGTTGGTCAGCCCGGCGATCGAGTTCTGCTCGTGCACCACCAGCGGCGTGCCGGTCAGCGCGGCCATCATGCCGGCCGGAAACGCGACGTAGCCGCCCATCCCGAGCACGACCGCGGGCTTGACCTCGCGCAGCACCTTCAGGCTCTGCGCGAAGGCACGCAGCAGGTTGAACGGCAGCATCAGCTTGGTGAGCAGGCCCTTGCCGCGCAGGCCGCCGAAGCGCACCCACTGCATCGGGATGCCGTGGCGCGGCACCAGCGTCGCCTCCATGCCGCCCGGATTGCCGAGCCACACGACGTTCCAGGCGCGGCTGCGCATCACTTCGGCGACCGCCAGACCGGGGAACACGTGGCCGCCGGTGCCACCCGCCATCACGAGGAGGGTCCGGGTCATACCTTCCCCCCCCGCATCATCTTCCGGCTCTCCCAGTCGATGCGCAGCACGATCGCGAGCGACACGCAGTTCACCAGGATGGCCGAGCCGCCGTAGCTCATCAGCGGCAGCGTCAGGCCCTTGGTGGGGAGCAGGCCGAGGTTCACGCCCATGTTGATGAACGCCTGCACGCCGATCCACAGGCCGACGCCCTGCGCGACCAGGCCGGCGAAGTGGCGGTCGAGCGCGATCGCCTGACGGCCGATCTCGAAGCAGCGCCGCACGATCCAGAAGAACAGCACGATCACCGTCAGCACGCCGACGAAGCCGAGTTCCTCGCCGATGACCGCGAGCAGGAAGTCGGTGTGCGCC
>CAIUGQ010000334.1 GCA_903898725.1 uncultured Burkholderiales bacterium
CGCGTCCAGGCCGGTGCCGCCGACAGCCCCGGCGGCCGCGTCCACCGATGCGTCCGATGCCGCACTCGCCCCCGCCACCGGGTTCCCTGCCCTGCCCGCCCCGGCGCTGCCAGCCAGCGCCACGCGGCGCCCGGCGGCGGCCTCGCTCGACGACCTGCTCGCCCGGCCCACCGTGCCCTGGCCGACCGCCTCGGGGCCGCAGACCATCATCTCCGGCGACGAGGACCTGAAGACCGCGTTCTTCCTCCCCGACTCGGCCTTCGGCCCGCAGGCCCTCGACGAGTCCCCGAACGGTCCACGGACCGTGTCCGGTCCGCCGACGCGCCTGGACGCGGTCGACCCCGACCCGATCACGCGGCTGCGTCCCGAGGCCCGGCCGACCCAGCGGGAGGAGGACGCAGCGGGCATCGCGCTGCGGGCACCGCGCGGCTTCTTCGATCAGGACACGATCGACTCGCCGATGCCTGAGTTCGCGGCTGCGCCGATGCGCAACGAGGTCCGCGGTCCGGAACGGGCGATCGACTACTTCCCGGGCGTGCGCAACCGCAGCCGGGGACTCGGCCTGGCGCTGTCGCCCGCGGCCTGGATCGGCGCGAGCGCGCTGACGCTGCTGCTCGGCCTGCAGGGCCTCGTGGGCTGGCGCGATGCCATCGCGGCGCGCGTGCCCTTCGTCGCCCCCGTGCTCGCCGCGGTGCTTTCGCCGTTCGGCGCCGAGATCGCGCCACCGCGCGAGATCGATGCGCTGACCATCGAGGGCTTCGAGCTCCAGGCGGCCGGCTCGCCGAACGTGCTGCAGCTGTCCGCGGTGCTGCGCAACCGCAGCGGCCACGTCGTCGGCTATCCGGCGATGGAGCTCACGCTCACCGACAGCGTGGGCGCCCTCCTGGTGCGCAAGGTGATCCCGGTCGAAGCCTGGCTCCCCGATCCGGCGCTGCGCGCGGCCGGCATCGCCGGCGGCACCGAGCGCCCGCTGCGTCTGGCGCTCGAGCACAACGGACTGCAGCCCACCGGCTACGCAGTCGCCCTGTTCTATCCGTGACCCGTCGACGGGTCACGCCCTCCACCTCAGATCCCCTCCCCCTACGATGACGACTCGCGTCCTGATCAGCGGTTCGGTCGCCTACGACACGATCATGGTGTTCGACGGCCACTTCAAGGACCACATCCTCCCCGAGCGGGTGCACATGCTCAATGTCTCGTTCCTGACGCCGAGCATGAAGCGCGAGTTCGGCGGCTGCGCGGCCAACATCGCCTACACGCTCAAGGGTCTGGGCGGCTCGCCGACGGTGCTGGCCGCCGTCGGCCGCGATGGCGGCGACTACGTCGAGCGCCTCGCCGCCCTCGGCATCGACACCACCTCGATCCTGCGCTGCGACGACCTGTACACCGCGCAGGCGTTCATCACCACGGACCTGTCCGACAACCAGATCACCGCCTTCCACCCGGGCGCGATGGGGCGGGCACACGAGGTCGCCGCGACCGGGCCGGCCGCCTGGGGCATCGTCGCCCCCAACGGCAAGGACGCGATGCTGCGCCATGCACGCGAGTACGCCGCGGCCGGTGTCCCGTGGATCTTCGACCCGGGCCAAGCCCTGCCGATGTTCTCCGGCGAGGAGCTGCGCACGCTGATCGCCAGCGCCGACGCCCTCGCGGTCAACGACTACGAGTGCGGCATGGTCTGCGACAAGACCGGCCTGACCGAGGCGCAGCTCGCCGCACAGGTGCAGGCGATGATCGTGACCCGCGGCGGCGAGGGCTCGACCCTGCACCACGCAGGCGGCAGCGAGTCGATCGCGCCGGTGAAGATCACCGATGCGGTCGATCCGACCGGCTGCGGCGATGCCTACCGGGGCGGCCTGCTGTATGCGCTCGCCTCCGGTCTGGGCTGGTCGGTCGCCGCCCGGCTGGGCAGCGTGATGGGTGCGATGAAGATCGAGCATTCTGGCCCGCAGAACCATCGCGTGGACCGGGACGCCGTTGCTGCCCGCTACCGCGCCGCCTACGGCGCGTCGCCCTGGTAGGACCGGGGTTCGGGCCGGGGCACGCGCTCCGGTGACCCGCTCAGGCGCCGAGCCGATCGATCAGCTCGGCCTCTGAGCAGTCCGCCATCACGCGGACCCGCTTGCGGCGCGACATGTCGCCGTGCTCGATGCGGATCGCGGCCTTCGCGACGCCCAGCCGCTCGGACAGGAAGGCGCGCACCGCGTCGTTGGCGCGCCCGTCGATCGGTGGCGCGGCGATCCGCAGCTTCAGGCAGCCGTCGTGGGTGCCCGCCGACGCACTGCGCGAGGCGCCCGGCTGGACATGCAGGAGGACGGACCAGTTGCCCGGTGTGCCCGCGAGCCACGACGGCCGCGGCGCGGGCGCATCAGCCATGCTCAGCGCAGCAGGGCCGGCAGGGTGTCGAAGTTGACGAACGCCAGCAGGATCTGCAGCACCAGGATCAGCACCAGCGGCGACAGGTCGACGCCGCCGATCAGCGGCACGATGCGGCGGAACGGCGCGAGCAGCGGGGCGGTCAGCTGCTGGATCGCGGGTGCGAGCGGCGCGTAGGGATTGACCCACGACAGCACGGCCTGCACGAGCACCAGTCCGATCGCGAGCCACACGGTCCAGCGGATCAGGGCGATCACGGCCCAGAGCAGCACGCTGGCCGGGTTCGGCACGCTGATGCCACCCAGGACGAGGTAGAACAGCAGACCGGTGACGGTGGCCACCAGGACGGCGGCGGCCACGCTCGCCCAGTCCATCGTGCGGCTGGGCGCGATCGCCTTGCGCAGCGGCTGCACGAGCCAATCCGTCAGCGCCGAGACGAACTGGCTGATCGGATTGCGGGGGTTCAGGTGCACACGGTGCGAGTACGCACGGAGCACGCAGGCAACCGCGAGCAGGCTGCCCACGGTCTCGATCACCAGCCACAGGATTTGGCGCATGTCGGGCGCGATTGTCGCACAAAAAAAATCGCGCCCCGTGGGGCGCGAGTACCTGGCTGGCTCTGTTGCCGCCGCATCGATGTGCGGCGGTCACTTGTTATGGGTGGCGGCCTCGCGGCCGCCCGATCACGGCTTGTTGCCGGTCGGGAACGGCCATGCGGCCGCCGGGTTCAGCGGCTTGGCGGCCGGAGCGGCCGACGCAGCGGAAGCGGCC
>CAIUGQ010000335.1 GCA_903898725.1 uncultured Burkholderiales bacterium
CAGCTGCACCAGACCGTCGCGGTTGATGTCCGTGATCGACATCAGGGTCGGATCGACCCTCGACCAGGACTGCACCCACGCTGGCAAGCTGCTGAAGGCCGTGCCCACCACGTCGTTGTAGACGACGTACTTGACCAGCACCGCGAGCGCCGGGGCGGTGAAGTACAGCAGGAAGATGAAGAACAGCGACCAGGTCACCGAGCTCCGGGCTTCCTTCACCGACGGCGTCGTGTAGTACCGCATCAGGATGTGCGGCAGCGCGGCCGTGCCGACCATCAGGCAGAACACCAGCGCGAGGAAGTTCCGGCGCGCGATGTCGCGGGCCTTCTCGTCCTTGCCGGCGAACGCCTCGCCATGCCGAAGCGGCGGATTGGCCCGTGCGGCCGCCCCCCGGTCCTTCGCCCACTGCGCCTTCGCCGCGGCCTCGTCCTTCGGATAGCGCGAGAGCGCGTCCTCGGCGGCCTTGAGCTTCTCCGGCGCGTCGTTGGCGGCCTTCAGGTCGGCCACGTCCTTCTCGAGACGTGCGCGACCTTCGCCGTAGGCCTTGGCCGGATCCTTCAGCGCCTCGGTGGCCGCGGTGGCGCGGTCACGGAAGATCTGGCGGACCTCCTTCTCCTTCGGATCGTCGATCAGCTTCTGCTCGATCGCGGTGACCTTCTCGAGCTGCGAGCCGTAGACGAGCTGCGGGATGGGGATGCCGGTCTGCTTCACCGACAGCCAGACCACCGGGATCAGGTAGGCGATGATCAGGATGATGTACTGCGCGACCTGGGTCCACGTGACCGCCTTCATGCCGCCCAGGAACGAGCAGACCAGGATGCCGGCGAGCCCCAGGAAGATCCCGATCGTGAAGTCGACGCCAGTCAGGCGCGTCGTGATCAGGCCGACGCCGTAGATCTGGGCGACCACGTAGGTGAACGAGACCATGATCGCGATCACGATCCCGATGAAGCGCGGGATGTGGCCGCCGTAGCGCGCACCGAGGAAGTCCGGAATGGTGAACTGCCCGAACTTGCGCAGGTAGGGCGCCAGGAACAGCGCGACCAGCACGTAGCCGCCGGTCCAGCCCATGATGAAGGCCAGGCCCGAATAGCCCTGCAGGTACAGGCCGCCCGCCATGCCGATGAACGACGCGGCCGACATCCAGTCGGCACCGGTGGCCATGCCGTTGAACATCGCCGGGACCCGACGACCGGCCACGTAGTACTCGGCCGCATCGTTGGTCCGGCTCATGATGCCGATGCCGGCATAGAGCAGGATCGTCGCGGCGAGGAACACGTAGCCCATCGTCGCGCGCGGCAGGCCCATCTGCTCGAGCACCGCCAGCACGGCGACGAAGAGGACGAATCCTCCGGTGTAGAACGTGTAGACCTTCTTCAGCTGCGATGTGAAGGCCTTCTGGGTTTGCGGGGCGGCACTCATTCGTCCTCCTCCTCGTCGACACCGTATTCGTGGTCGAGATTGTTCATGTAGCGCGCGTAGAAGAAGATGATCGCCACATAGACGACGAGCGAGCCTTGCGCCGCCATGTAGAAGCTGAAGGGCCAGCCGAAGAAGTTGAAGCTGAGCTCTCGCGCGAAGTAGCTGACGACGAAGGTGACGACAAACCAGATGAGCATCAGCACGGCGGTGATGTTCAGGTTGCGCCGCCAGTATTCCTGCAGTTTTTCCGAGACCTGTGCCTGCATGGCACACCTCCTGTTTGTTCGGGGACCGGGATCACGGGAACGGGTCGGGGGGGCTGGGCTGGGTGGGGCCTCCGTATCTGCTGGATCGGTGAATGGGGGTCAGGCGCCCGGCTGCGCTGCGGCGACGCCGGTCTCGCGTTCGAGCTGGCGTGCGACCTGCGGCTCGAAGCCGGAAAGACGCTGGATGACCTTGGCGACCTGCTCGGTCCGCTCGAGCCGGTGATAGACGTGGGCGAGCTGGTAGAACCCGTAGGGCGACATCGGCTGCAGCTCGGTGTTCTTCCTGAGCGGCGCGATCGCCTCTTCCAGACGACCGGTCTTGATCAGCGACAGCGCGAGGCCGTAGTGGGCGAGATCGAGCGTGGGATCGATCCCGAGCGCACGTTCGAACGAGCCGATCGCAGCATCGTGCTGCTGCGACTCCTGCTGCAGATAGCCGAGGTTGTACCAGGCGGCCGCACGCGTCGGGTC
>CAIUGQ010000336.1 GCA_903898725.1 uncultured Burkholderiales bacterium
CCAGGACCTGAAGTTCCCGCTGCCGATGTCGGCGGCCGCGCACCAGCTCTTCCTGTCGTTGTCGGCGCAGGGCCAGGGCGGCATCGACGACTCGCAGATGTGGCGCGCCTACCCCGCCCCGCCCGCCAAGGGCTGATCGAGCAGCCGCCCCCACTGCGGTCCGGGCGGCGCGTCGATCCGCAGCGGCCGACCGTCGTCGGGGTGCGGCAGCTCGAGCGTGGCGGCGTGCAGCCACAGGCGCGTGACGCCCAGCCAGGCCGCCACCGCCCGGTTGTGAACGCCCTTGCCGTGGGTCGCGTCGCCCACCAGCGGATGCCCCGCATGCTTGAGATGCCGTCGGATCTGGTGACGCCGACCGGTCTCGGGGAACGCCTCGATCAGCGCGTAGCGCGCGCTCGGATGACGCGGATCGACCGAGAACGGCCAGTCGAAGCGCGCGAGCACCGCATAGCGCGTGACCGCGGGCCGGGTCGGCTGTCCGGCCGACGCACGCTCCGGATCGCGGGCGAGCGGATGATCGATGCGGCCCGCATCGGCCGGCCAGCCACGCACGAGCGCCAGGTAGCGCTTGGCGACCGCCCCGGTCTCGAAGGCGGCGCCGAGCGATCGTGCGGCCTCGGCGTCGCGCGCCAGCACGAGCACGCCCGAGGTGCCCCGGTCGAGGCGATGCACCGGCCACGGACGGCGGCCCGTCTCGCACTCGATCCGGTCGACGACCGAGTCGCGCTCGTGCGCATCGAGCGCGCTGCGATGCACGAGCAGGCCGGGCGGCTTGTCGACGACGAGGAGGCGCGCGTCCTCGTGAAGGCGGCGCAGGGGAAGCGGTGTCGCGGAGGACGGGTCCGCGCTCATCGCGGCGGCCGGAGCGCGCTCGCGCGGGCGGTGCCTGCACGATGGCTGAAGGCAGCGCAGGCGGTGCCTGCACGACGCAGGACTGGAGCGGGTGACGAGGATCGAACTCGTGTCTGAGGCTTGGGAAGCCGCCGTTCTACCATTGAACTACACCCGCGGCAGGCGCGCATTCTAGCAAAGGCGCGCGCCGGGCGTCAGCGCCCCGGCGTCAGGGCCGCATCAGCTGCAGGAACTCCCGGCGCAGCGACGAATTCTCGAGGAACGCGCCGCGCATCACGCTGTTGGTCATGTGCGGTTCGGCATCCTTGACGCCGCGCCACTGCATGCAGAAGTGGTCGGCCTCGAGCACCAGGGCCAGCCCCGCCGGCTGCAGCCGGGCCTCGAGCAGGTCGGCGAGCTGGATCACCGCCTCCTCCTGGATCTGCGGGCGGCTCATCATCCACTCGGCGATCCGCGCGTACTTCGACAGGCCGATCAGCCGCGAGCCCGCGGTCGGCAGCACGCCGATCCACAGCTTGCCGAGGATCGGCACGAGGTGGTGCGAGCAGGCGCTGCGGACCGTCATCGGGCCGATGATCATCAGCTCGTTGAGCCGCTCGGCATTCGGGAACTCGGTGACCCGGGGCATCGGCACATAGCGCCCCTTGAAGACCTCGTCGAGGTACATCCGGGCCACGCGCCGCGCCGTGCCCTCGCTGTTGTGGTCGTGCTCGGTGTCGATGACGAGGCTCTGCAGCATCGCCTCGACATGACCGGCGACCTCGTCCTCGAGGGCGGCGAGTTCCTCGGCGCCGTCGATGAACTCGGCGATGTTGTCGTTCGCATGGAAGCGGCGGCCGGCGCGCTGCAGCCGCTCGCGGATGCGCTGCGAGACCGTCGCGGCCTGGGGCAGGTAGGTGCCTTCGGGCACGGGCTCGTCCATCGTCGTCTCCTGGGGTGCGACCGTCGCGCGCACCGCGGCACGCGCTCCGGACCGGCCGCGGTCGCGGCCCGGTCGAATCGATTCTATCCCGCGTGCGTCGCGGCCCTGCCGATGCCCGTGACGACGGCATCCCGGCCGAGCCGGCGACGCGGCGCGCCGGCAGCCCGACCCTTCAGGTGGGGTCGGCGGATGGGCTCGGCGGCTAGGGCTTGCGGCTCGCGAGCACGACGCTGCCGCTGCCCTCGAGGGCCCGGTCGAAGACGATCCGCAGCTGCCCGTCGGCGCCCACGACGAAGTCGAGCGAGGCCGCGGCGCCCCCCTGTGTCGGAAACGTCTCGCCGGTCCAGGCGCTCGCACCCCGCGTGAAGAGCCGCACGGTGCCCGCCGGATCGACGACGGCCACGCGTCGCGTGCCGCCGACGATCGAGGTCGCGACGCGCGTGCCCAGGCCCTCGAAGCTCGACACCGACTCGGCGGTCCAGCCGGACGGCGTCGCTTCGTACCATTTGAGCGCGACCGTGGTCGCGGTGGTCGGCGCATCGCGCTGCCACCAGGCCAGGCGCGCGGCGCCTGCCGTATCGAGCGCGATCGGCGGCCCGTCGCCGGCGGTCGGTGCGAGCGACTGCGCGGTCTCGCGCACCCAGCCCGCGGTGTCGCGTCGCCAGGCGCTGACCGACTGGCCGAGCTCGTCGGTGGTCGCGAGCCGGCTGATCCCGGCCGGGTCCACCGCGAGCGAGCGCGGACCGACCAGGCCCTGGATGGCGGTCGGATCGATCCGCCAGCCGCTCGCCGGATCGGCCCGCGTGGCCACCGCGAGCGACACCACGCCCGAGACGGTGCGGCGGTACGCGATGCGCGGCACGCCCTCGGCGGACAGCGCGATCGCAGGTCCGTCGAAACGCCGCCCGCCGGCGAGTCCCTGGGCGTCCACCGTGGCCGAGGTCCAGACGTCGGACTCCCGCCGGGCATGTCGCACCCCGAAACGGCTGGTGTAGGCGATGTGCACGATGCCCGAGGTGTCGACCGCGAGGCTGCACTGCGACTGCCCGTCCGCATCGACCGCCTCGGCCTTGCGGCCCGGTCCGACCCGCAGGTAGGAGATGCCGGTGCCCAGCACCCCGGCCCAGCAGACGTGCAGCTCGCCCGTCGCGTCCACCGCGATCGCCGGCCAGCGTCCGGCGGCGAGCGTCTCGAGCCGCCACTCGGTGGTCGCCGGATCGGTGCCGACGCAGGCCTCGTTGCTGCGCGCCTGCCAGCCGAAGCCGCTCAGTCCGTAGACCTTCCAGCAGTAGCGCTGGCCGGCGGTGAGCGCGGTGTCGGTCCACGACAGCTCGCTGACCGATGCAACCCCGGTGCCGTTGCGGTCGACCCGGTACGAGTACTTGCTGTTGGGCGTCGTCCAGGAGAGCGTGGCCTGGGTGCCCGAGGCGGCCGCGGTCGCCTTGAGCTCGATCGTCTGCGGCGCATCGTCCGGCGATTCGTTCAGCGTCACCTCGGTGTTGCTGCAGGCCGCGACGAGCAGCCCGACCAGCACGCAGGCGAGCCGCGAGGTCCGCACCGCCGTGCGCGTTCGCCTGTCCTGTGCCTCGACGACCATGCCTCGCGCCCCCTGCGGATCGGGCGGCATCTTCGCATGCCTTCGCGGGGCGCCGGTTAGAATCGGGCCATGCAGGTGATCGTCAACGGCATGCCGCAACTGCTCCCCGAGGGCACCACCGTCGCGCAGCTGCTCGAGCAGATGGCGCTCGCCGGCAAACGGGTCGCGGTCGAGCGCAACGGCGAGATCGTGCCGCGCTCGATGCATCCGCAGGCGTCACTCGCCGAAGGCGATCGTCTCGAGATCGTGGTCGCGGTGGGCGGAGGCTGAGCCGCCATGCGTGACACGGCGCCCCGCTCCGGATCGCGACGCGCGAGCCTCGCGGCGCTCGCCGCGGCCGTGCTGCTGTCGGCCTGCGCCGGCCTGCCCTTCGGCGAACCGCTGAGCGTGAACGTCGTCGGCCTCGAGCCCCTGCCCGGCCAGGGCATGGAGGGCCGCTTCATGCTCAAGCTTCGGGTGCAGAACCCGAACGACCGGCCGATCGACTTCGACGGCGTGGCCATCGAGCTCGACGTGCGCGGCAGCCGGCTCGCCACGGGCGTGAGCAACGAGGCCGGCAGCGTGCCGCGCTTCGGCGAGGCGGTGCTCTCGGTGCCGGTCTCGGTGCCGGTCTCCGCGATGGTCAGGCAGGTGCTCGGCTTCGCCACCGGCGACCGGAGCCGGGTCGACTACCGCCTGCGCGGACGGCTCGCCGGACCGGCCTTCGGCGCCGTCTCCTTCTCCTCGAGCGGCGAGCTCGCGCTGCCGCCCGGGCTCGGAGGCACGGGTCCGCAGTGACCCACGGGCCCGACGGGGGCTCGGGACGCGGGGCTAGAATAGGCCCATGACCTCATCCGCCTTCCCCGCCGATCCGCTGGTCATCGGCACCCGGACCTTCACGTCGCGCCTGCTGCTGGGCACCGGCAAGTACAAGGACTTCGACGAGACGCGCCTCGCGGTCGACGAGAGCGGCGCGCAGATCGTCACGGTCGCCATCCGCCGCACCAACATCGGCCAGGATTCGGCCGCACCGAGCCTGCTCGATGCGCTGCCGCCGTCGCGCTACACGATGCTGCCGAACACCGCCGGCTGCTACAGCGCCGACGACGCGGTGCGCACGCTGCGCCTGGCGCGCGAGCTCCTCGACGGCCACACGCTCGTCAAGCTCGAGGTGCTCGGCGATCCGCAGAACCTCTACCCGAACATGCCCGAGACGGTGAAGGCCGCCGAGACGCTCGTGAAGGACGGGTTCGAGGTGATGGTCTACTGCAGCGACGACCCGATCCAGGCGCGCGTGCTGGAATCGATCGGCTGCGTCGCGGTGATGCCGCTGGCCTCGCTGATCGGCTCGGGCATGGGCATCGTGAATCCGTGGAACCTGCAGCTCATCCTGGAGAAGGCGACGGTCCCGGTGATCGTCGATGCCGGCGTCGGCACCGCCTCGGATGCCGCCATCGCGATGGAGCTCGGCTGCGCCGGCGTGCTGATGAACACCGCGGTCGCGGCCGCCGGCAACCCGATCCGCATGGCGCGCGCGATGCGGCTCGCCGTCGAGGCCGGCCGCCATGCCTGGCTGGCCGGCCGCATGCCGCGCAAGCTCTACGGCGCGAGCCCGTCCTCGCCGACCGGCGGGATGATCGCACCCGGCACGAACTGAGCCGCGCCGCCGGTCCGATGTCCGCGCCGCCCGATCCCGCGCCGTCCGCCGCCGTCGCCGACGCGTCCGCCGCACCGCGGCGCGACGCACACATCCGCAGCTTCGTCATGCGACGCGGCGGTCACGTGTCCGACGCCCAGCGCGATGCGCACGCCACGCTGCTGCCCCGTCACGGCGTGCCTGACGGCGACGGTCCGCTCGACTTCGTGTCCCTGTTCGGCCGGCAGGCGCCGGTGGTGCTCGAGATCGGCTTCGGCATGGGCCACACCACCGCCGAGATCGCTGCGGCGCGACCCGACACCGACTTCATCGGCATCGAGGTCTACACGCCCGGCGTCGGCAGCCTGCTGCGGACCATCGAGTCGCGCGGCCTGACCAACCTGCGCGTGATCCAGCACGATGCGGTCGAGGTGCTGCGCGACCGGATCGCGCCCGGCGCGCTCGCCGGCGTGCACGTCTACTTCCCGGACCCGTGGCCCAAGACCCGCCATCACAAGCGCCGGCTGATCCAGCCCGCCTTCGTGGCCGCGCTGGTCGGACGCCTGGCGCCCGGCGGCTACCTGCACTGCGCGACCGACTGGGAGCCCTACGCCGCCCAGATGCTCGAGGTGCTGTCGGCCGAGCCCATGCTCGCCAACACCGCCGAGGGCTTCGCACCGCGCCCCGACTGGCGCCCGCTCACCAAGTTCGAGCAGCGCGGCCTGCGCCTCGGACACGGCGTGTGGGACCTGATGTTCACCCGACGACACGACAATCACACCGAGGAGACCCACCCATGAGCACCTGGCTCGTCACAGGCGGCGCCACCGGCATCGGCCGCGCCACCGCGCTGCGCCTGGCCGTCCCCGGCGCCTCGATCGCGATCGTGTATTCCAAGAGCGCCGACGCCGCCCGCGAGACCGCGGCCGAATGCGAGGCGCGCGGCGCGCGCATGCTCGCCATCGCGGCGGACGTCGCCTCCGACGACGACTGCCGCCGCGCGGCGGCCGCGGTGGCCGAGGCCTTCGGCCCCGGACTCGACGGGCTGGTGAACAACGCGGGCACCACCCGCTTCGCGCCGGCCGGCGACCTCGAGGCGGTGAGCGCCGACGACTTCCACGCGATCTACGCGGTCAACGTGGTCGGCACCTGGCAGATGACCCGCGCCTGTGCGCGCGCGCTGCGCACCGCACGCGGCTCGGTGGTCAACGTGTCCTCGTCATCGGCCCTCGACGGCACCGGCTCCTCGCCCGCCTACAGCGCGAGCAAGGCGGCGCTCGACAACATCACGATGAACCTGGCGCGCTCGCTCGCGCCCGAGGTGCGGGTCAACGCCGTGCGCCCCGGCTTCGTCGAGACCGACTGGCACATCCGCGGCCTCGGACAGGAGCGCTTCGAGACGGTCCGCAAGACCGTCTCGCAGGTCACCGCGCTGCAGTCGACGCTGTCGGCCGACGATGTCGCCGAGTCGATCGTCTGGATGCTGCAGCAGCCCAAGATGACGGGGCAGCACATCCTCATCGACGCCGGCCGCCAGCTCGCCGCCGGCGGCGTGCGGCTGATGGACAAGCGCTGACGCCGACGCGATGAAGCGCGCCAACGGTCTGGCCAGCCTCGGCGGGCTGGTCTATTCCACCGAGCACGGGCGCACCTGCCCGGACTGCCGCAAGCCGGTCGCGGCCTGCGTGTGCAAGGCGGCGGCGCGCGCCGCGCCCGCCGGCGACGGCATCGCGCGCATCACGCGCGAGACCGGCGGGCGCAACGGCAAGACGGTGACGGTGGTGCGCGGGCTGGCGCTCGACGAGGCCGCGCTGGCCGAGCTCGCGCGGACCCTCAAGGCCGCCTGCGGCAGCGGCGGCACGGCGAAGGACGGGGTCATCGAGATCCAGGGCGACCACCGCGACACCGTGGTGGCACGGCTCGAGCGGGCGGGGTTCAAGGTGAAGCGCGCGGGCGGCTGACGCCCACGCGCTTCGCCGCAGGCCAGCGCTACATGTTCCCCGGCAGCCAGAGCACGATCTGCGGGAACGCGATCAGCAGCAGCGTGAACACGATCATGATCGCCGCATAGGGCAGCGCCCCGCGGATCACGTCCTCGAGGCCGCCCCGGTCGGGCCGGATGCCCTGCACGACGAACAGGTTCATGCCCACCGGCGGCGTGATCAGCCCGAGCTCGCACATGATCACGATGAAGATGCCGAACCAGATCGGGTCCACGCCGAGCGAGGTCGCGACCGGGAAGGACAGCGGGATGGTGGCGACCATCATCGACAGCGTGTCCATGAACATGCCGAGCACGAGGTAGAAGCCGATGAAGGCGACGAGCATCTGCCACTGCGACAGCCCGAAGCCGGTCACCCACTTCGTCAGCGCCTCGCCCACGCCCGTCAGCGACAGCGCGAGGTTCAGCACGAACGCAGCCAGCACCACCAGCAGGATCATGCCGGTGGTCCGCGCGCTCGACAGGAAGCACGCGCCGAGCAGCTCGCGCGACAGCTTGCCCGAGCCCGCGACCAGCACCAGCGCCGCGACCACGCCGATCGCGGCCGACTCGGTTGCGGTGGCGATGCCCGCGTACAGCGTGCCCATCACGGTGCCGAAGATGAAGAGCGGCGCGGCGACGTCGCGCAGCGCGGCGATCTTCGCGGCGAACGGCACCTTCTCGTGGCGGTTCTCCTCCTTGGTGATCACCGCCTTCAGATAGATGTAGAGCATGAACGAGCCGGCCATCAGCAGGCCCGGGATGATGCCCGCGATGAACAGCTTGCCGACCGAGGTGTTGGTCATCGAGCCGTAGATGATCATGTTCACCGACGGCGGGATCAGGATGCCGAGCGTGCCGCCGGCCGCCAGCGAGCCGAGCGCATCCGGCATGTTGTAGCCGTGCCGCCGCAGCGACGGCAGCGCGACCGTGCCGATGGTGGCCGCCGTGGCCACCGACGAACCGGACGTGGCGGCGAACAGCGCGCAGCAGCCGATGTTGGTGTGCAGCAGCCCGCCGGGCAGGCGGCCGAACCAGGCGGCGAATGCGCGGTACATGCCGTCGGCCATGCCGCTCCTCAACAGCAGCTCGCCGAGCAGCACGAACAGCGGGATCGCGGTCAGGCCGTTCTCCGACAGCGTGCCCCAGGCGATCGACGCGGTGGAGACGAAGAACGCATCCCCGAACGCGATCATGCCGCCGACCAGCCCGACGCCCATCATGACCGAGGCGATCGGCAGCCCGAGCAGCATCAGCCCCACCATCGCCAGGAAGCCGACGACGCCCGCCATCTCCGCGCTCACGACCGCCCCCCTTCGACCGGCATCCCGGCCGCAGCGGCGGCGCCGCGCGCCTCGATGTCGGCGAGCTCCTCCTGGAGCTCCTCCTTGGTCCCACGCGGACCGTACTCGCGGTCCACGCGGTCTGTCTGTCCGCCGAAGGCGAACGCGAGCAGGCGCAGCAGCGAGCCGATGGCCACCAGCGCGAAGATCGACAGCACCACGAACCACACGCTCTGCGGCCAGCGCAGCGGCGTCGCCCACGGCGTCTGCGCGGTGCTGTTCATCGCGATGGAGTCCGAGAGCGCGAACCACGCCAGCACCGGCAGTGCGACCGCGGTGGCCGCGAGCGAGGCCACCGCCACCACGTTGAGCACCAGCCGCATCGGTCGCGGCAGCCGCTCGTGGACGAGGTCGATACGGATGTGCGAGCGGCCGACGAGGGCGAGCGCGAACGCCAGCCCCGCGCCGATCGCGAGCGAATACCCGCCGAGCTCGTCCACCCCCTGCAGCGACACGTTGAGCACCTTGCGCAACGTGACCTCCACGGCCACCGCGACCGACAGCAGCACGAAG
>CAIUGQ010000337.1 GCA_903898725.1 uncultured Burkholderiales bacterium
CTGTCGCGCTGGGCGCTCGGCGGCTGGCATGACAGCGAGGTGCCTGCCGAATGAGCGCCGACAGTGTGCTGATCCGCGGGGCCGAGGTGGTCCTCACCGGCCTGCCGGGGGCGGCGATGCGCCACGACGTCGCGCGCGACGGCGGCGACCTGCGCGTGCGCGACGGCGTGATCGAGGCGATCGGACGGCTCGAGCCGGCACCGGGCGAACGGGTCGTCGACGCGAGCGGCTGCCTGGTGCAGCCGGGCTGGGTGAACACCCATCACCACCTGTTCCAGAGCCTGCTCAAGGGCGTGCCCGAGGGCATCGACCTGCCGCTGGTGCCCTGGCTGTCGGCGGTGCCGGTCGCGTACCGGCGGTACTTCGACCACGAGGCGGCGCTGCGGGTCGCCGCGCGCGTCGGGCTGGTGGAGCTGCTGCTGTCGGGCTGCACGACGGTCGCCGACCATCAGTACCACTACTGGCCCGGCATGCCCTTCGATGCGTCGGCGGCCGTGTTCGACGAGGCCGCCGCGCTCGGCCAGCGCCTGGTGCTGTGCCGGGGCGGGCAGACGAAGGCGCGCGCGATCGACGTCGACCCGCCGCCGCAGACCGCGCCCGAGACGCTCGATGCCTTCCTCGCCGCGATCGAGCGCGACGTGCACCGCTTCCACGACCCGGCGCCCGATGCGATGCGCCGCGTCGTCTGTGCGCCGACCACGCCCACCTGGTCGGTCGACCCGGACGAGCTGCGCCCGATCGCGCGCGCCGCGCGCGCGATGGGCATCCGGCTGCACAGCCACCTGTCGGAGACGGTCGACTACGTGCGCTTCTGCCGCGAGGTCCACGACTGCACGCCGATGGACTTCGTCGCGCGCCGCGAGTGGGTCGGCCCCGACGTCTGGTTCGCGCACATGGTCCACCTGAGCCCGGACGAGGTGCTGCAGGTCGCCGAGACCGGCACCGGCATCGCGCACTGCCCGCAGAGCAACTTCCGGCTCGGCTCGGGCATCGCGCCGGTGCCGGCGCTGCTGCGGGCCGGGGCCACGGTCTCGCTCGCGGTCGATGGCGCGGCCTCGAACGAGGCGGCCGACATGCTGAGCGAGGCGCATGCCTGCTGGCTCGCGCACCGCGCCTACGGCGGCGCCGATGCGATCCGCACCGACGATGTCGTGCGCATCGGCACCGCGGGCGGTGCGAAGGTGCTGGGGCTCGATCGCGTCGGCACGCTGGTGCTAGGGCAGGCCGCCGACCTCGCGGTCTGGTCGCCGGACGAGGCGCGCTTCATGGGGCTGCACGATCCTGCGGTCGCGACGGTGGCCAGCGGCGGTCGGCCGCGGCTGCGCGCGCTGCTGGTGGCCGGGCGGATGGTCGTCGAGGACGATACGATCCCGGGCCTGGACATGGACCGGCTGCGCGCGCAGGCGCGCGGCCTCGTCGCGACGATGCGCTCGGCGCACGCGGCGCGGCGCTGACACACGGGAACGGGGCACGATCATGCTGACCACGAAGCAGGCGATCTTCCGCAGGTACTGGCACGCGGTGATGCCGCTGTCGATGCTGGCCGACGGCCCCAAGCCGTTCACGCTGCTCGGCGAGGCGATCGTGCTGTTCCTCGATGCGGACGGCGCGCCGGCGGCGCTGCGCGACCGCTGCTGCCACCGCACCGCGAAGCTCTCGAAGGGCTGGTGCGAGGGCGGGCGGATCGTGTGCGGCTACCACGGCTGGAACTACGACGGCACCGGCCGCGTCGTGAAGATCCCGCAGTACGCGCCCGACCGCCCGATCCCCGACGACTACCGCACCACCGCCTACCACTGCACCGCGAAGCACGGCTACGCCTGGGTCGCGCTCGAGGACCCGATCGCGCCGATCTTCGAGGTGCCCGAGTTCGAGGCGCCCGGCTGGCGCACGATCTTCCAGTTCTACGAGCGCTGGGAGACCAGCCCGCTGCGCGCGCTGGAGAACTCCTTCGACAACGCCCACTTCAGCATCGTGCACCGTGCGACTTTCGGGGTGGCGGCGCAGCCGGCCCCCAGCCGCTACGAGCTGATCGACCGGGCCGACGGCTTCTATGCCGAGACCGTCATCGACGCGGCGAATCCGCCGGCGTTCCGCCGCATCAGCGGCGTCGAGGACGCGGTCACCACGCGCCACATGCGCAACGCCTACTACCTGCCGTTCTCGCGACGGCTCGACATCGAGTATCCGAGCGGCATCCGGCACGTGATCATCAACTGCTTCACGCCGATCGACGACGGCAGCCTGATGCTCGCGCAGTGGCTGTTCAGGAACGACACCGAGGACGACTGCCCGGCCCAGCTGCTGATCGACTTCGACCATGTGATCACCCGCGAGGACAAGGAGATCCTGGAGTCGACCGATCCGGACGCGCTGGTCGACACCCGCCGGCGCGGCGTCGAGTACTCGATGGACAGCGACCGGCCGGGGATGATGATCCGCAAGAAGCTGATGGAACTGCTCGCCGCGCACGGCGAGTCCGAGGTGTTCCGGGGCGCCTGAGCGGACCGGGGCCGTCCGGGCGACCCGGGCCATGCTGCGGCGGCCGCGGCGGCCGCGGCCGCCGGAACGGGCACGGGCCTGACGGCGGGGGGCCGGTCTATACTGCGCGCCCTCGCACCCCTGTCCCGCCCGCCCTGGAGCCGCGCCATGACCCGTCCCGTCCTCCTGCTGTCGCCCCTGCACGCCGGCACCCAGCAGGAGCTGGAATCGACCTGGCAGGTGCACCGCTACCACGAGGCGGCCGACAAGCCGGCCCTGCTCGCTGCGCTGGCCGACACCTGCGAGGTGGTGGTGACCTCCGGCGGCCGCGGCTGCGAGGCCGCGCTGATGAAGGCGCTGCCGAAGCTCAAGCTGGTGTCGTGCTTCGGCGTCGGCGTCGATGCGATCGACCTCGGGCATGCGAAGGCGAACGGCATCGCGGTGACCAACACGCCCGACGTGCTGACCGACGACGTCGCCGACCTCGCGGTCGCGCTGATGCTCGCCTCGCTGCGCCAGGTGGTGGCCGCCGACCGCTGGGTGCGCGACGGTTCGTGGGTCAAGCGCGGCGCGCTGCCGCTGACCACCGCGGTCGCCAAGCGCCGCATCGGCATTGTCGGTCTGGGCCGCATCGGCCAGGCGATCGCGCAGCGCTGCGCGTCCTTCGGCACCGAGATCGCCTATCACGGCCCGAACCGCAAGCCGGTGGACTGGACCTACTTCGCCGACCCGGTGGAGATGGCCCGCTGGGCCGATGTCGTGATCGCCGCCTGCCCGGGCGGCGCGGCGACCAAGGGCATCGTCTCGCGGGCGGTGCTCGAGGCGCTCGGGCCCACCGGCCACTTCGTCAACATCGCGCGCGGGTCGGTCGTCGACCAGCCGGCGATGATCGAGCTGCTGCGCTCGGGGGCCCTGGGCGGCGCGGGCCTCGACGTGTTCGACGACGAACCGAACGTGCCGCAGGCGCTGATCGACATTCCGCACGTCGTGCTGCAGCCCCACCATGCGAGCGGCACGCACGACACCCGGACCGCGATGGGCCGGCTCACCCTCGACAACGTCGCCGCGCACTTCGCGGGTCGGCCGCTGCTGACGCAGGTCTGACGGACGGGCCGGCCTCGGCGCCCGGCCTCTGGCCTCGGGCCCTGGCCCTGGCCCTGGCCCTAGCCTCGACGCGAGCGGCGCGAGCGGCCTCAGCCCGGTGTGTCCGGGCCGCGCGGAGGCGCGACCTCGGCGGCGGGGACCGCCTGCACGGACGGGCCCTGCGGCACCGGCTTGAGCACCGGGTCCGCGTGCAGCACCGGATCGGCCGGCACGACCGCGTCGGCGGGCCGTGCCGGGTCGTGGCGGACCGGTTCGTGGTGCGCGACCTCGGGGGCACCGCGCGCGCCGTCACCGCGAGGCGCCCGCGTTCGGGCATGCTGGCGCAGGTAGCGCGACGGCTCCTGGCGGCCTTCCTGACGCCCATCCTGGCGCCCGTCCTGGCGCCCGTCCTGGCGTCCGAACAGCAGCCTGGACAGTTCGGTGAGTGCCTGCTGGTAGACGCCGCGCTTGAACTCGATGACCGAGTCGAGCGGGATCCAGTAGTCGTGCCAGCGCCAGGCGTCGAACTCCGGGTGCTCGGTGGCCCGCAGGCACACGTCCGAGTCCTTGCCGGTCAGGCGCAGCAGGAACCAGATCTGCTTCTGACCGCGGTAGTGGCCGCGCCACTCGCGGCGCACCCAGTTCTGCGGCACCTCGTAGCGCAGCCAGTCGCGGGTGCGGCCGATGATGCGCACGTGTTCCGGGCGCAGCCCGACCTCCTCGTGCAGTTCGCGGTACATCGCCTGCTCGGGCGTCTCGCCGCGGTCGATGCCGCCCTGAGGGAACTGCCACGAGTGCTCGCGGATCCGCTTGCCCCAGAAGACCTCGTTGCGCTGGTTGACCAGGATGATGCCGACGTTGGGGCGATAGCCGTCCTTGTCCAGCATGGGCTACCCCTCGATCCCTTAGAATTGAACCGATTATATCGACGCGCCCGCATGACAGCGGGACGACCCGCTGCCCATGAAAGCCTCCCGATTCCTGATCACGACGCTCAAGGAAGCACCCGCCGACGCCGAGGTCGCCAGCCACCGGCTGATGACCCGTGCGGGCATGATCCGCAAGCTCGCCGGCGGCATCTACACCTACATGCCGATGGGCCTGCGCGTGATCCGCAAGGTCGAGGCCATCGTACGCGAAGAGATGAACCGCGCCGGCGCGATCGAGCTGCTGATGCCGGTGATCCAGCCGGCCGAGCTCTGGCAGGAGTCGGGGCGCTGGGAGAAGTACGGCCCCGAGCTGATGCGCATCAAGGACCGGCATGACCGCGACTTCATCGTGCAGCCCACCTCCGAGGAGGTGATCACCGACGTCGCCCGCCAGGAGCTGCGCAGCTACCGGCAGATGCCGAAGAACCTGTACCACATCCAGACCAAGTTCCGCGACGAGCGACGCCCCCGCTTCGGCGTGATGCGCGGGCGCGAGTTCACGATGAAGGACGCGTACTCGTTCGACCGCTCGCCCGAGGCCGCGCTCGTCAGCTACCAGGCGATGTACGACGCCTATGTGCGGATCTTCGAGCGCATGGGCCTGCAGTTCCGGGCGGTCGCCGCCGACACCGGCGCGATCGGCGGCTCGGCCTCGCACGAGTTCCAGGTGATCGCCGACACCGGCGAGGACGCCATCGCCTACTGCCCGGACTCAGGCTATGCGGCGAACGTCGAGCTCGCCGAGGCGCTGCCGCTCGTCGCCGAGCGCGCCGCGCCGGCCCAGGCCTTCGCGAAGACGCCGACGCCCGGGAAGGCGCGCTGCGAGGACGTGGCGGCCCTGCTCGGGCTGCCGCTCGAGCGCACCGTCAAGTCGCTGGTGCTGGCGGTCGACCAGCTCGAGCCGCAGAAGGACGGCGACGAGACCGACGCGCCGCGCCGCATCGTCGCCACGCAGGTCTGGCTGCTGCTGGTCCGGGGCGACCACGAGCTCAACGAGATCAAGGCCGGCAAGGTGCCGGGGCTGGCGGGCTTTCGCTTCGCGACCGAAGCCGAGATCGTCGCCCACTTCGGCTGCACGCCGGGCTACCTCGGCCCGATCGGCACCGTGCACCCGGTCAAGCTCGTCGTCGACCGCACGGTCGCGAACATGAGCGACTTCGTCTGCGGCGCCAACGTCGTCGACCACCACTTCACCGGCGTGAACTGGGGCCGCGACCTGCCGATGCCGGGCGAGGGCGGGGTGGAGGTGGCCGACCTGCGCAACGTCGTCGAGGGCGACCCGTCGCCCGACGGACGCGGGCGGCTGTCGATCCAGCGCGGCATCGAGGTCGGCCACGTGTTCTACCTCGGCACGAAGTATTCGAGCGCGATGAACGCGAGCTTCGTCGACGAGGACGGCAAGTCCAAGCCGATCGAGATGGGCTGCTACGGCATCGGCATCACCCGGCTGCCGGC
>CAIUGQ010000338.1 GCA_903898725.1 uncultured Burkholderiales bacterium
GCGTCCTGCGTGCCGCCCACCACCAGCGTCGGAGCGTTCACCCGGTAGAGGCGGTGCTTCAGCCCCTTGTCCGGGATCGGCCACATCAGCTTCGCCGCCGCGATCAGCGCCTGGCGCCGCCGCAGGATGGACTCGGTCTGGGCGACGGGGTCGGGCAGCGGCGCATTGAACGCGGTCGCCGCCTCGCCGCCCGGGTCGGCGTAGAGCAGCTTGGTCAGTGCGCCGGGCGTCAGGCCGAAGATGTCCTCGAGCGGCGCCTCGTCCTGCCACAGGCCGTAGGGCGCGAGCAGCACCAGGCGGTCGACGCGCCTTCGGAAGAGCGCGGCGTATTCGGCCGCGGCCGCGCCGCCGAAGTCGTGGCCGGCGAGTGCGACGTGCTCCAGGCCGAGCACGTCCAGCACCTCGTCGAGCCAGACCGACAGGTCGTAGAACGAGCGGATCCGCTCGAGCCCCTCGCTCGCGCCGTAGCCGGGCAGCTTCGGCGCGATCACCTCGTGCGTGCGCGCGAGTGCATCGACGAGCGGCGCCGACCACTCGAGCCCGAAGGCGCCGTGCAGGTACACCAGCGGCGCGCCGCGCCCGTGGCGCTCGACCTCGGCGGCGAGCCCGTTGCCGGGCAGCGTGATCGTCGCGGCCATCATGCGGCTCCCTGCGGCGCGATCGCGCGCGGCACACGCGGCTGCTTGAGCGCGGTCGGCCACCAGTGGTCCTCCCACTGGTCGTCCCACAGGTGCTTGAGGTGCGGCGTCACCTCGGTGGCGATGCGCCGCAGATTCACCATGACCTTGTCGTGCGGCATGTCGCCGAACTGCGCGAGGATGCCGAGGTGGCCGACGTTCAGCGTGCGCGACAGGTCCTCGAGCTGCTCGGTCACGCGCTTCGCGGTGCCCGCGATCACGGTGCCACGCTCGATCATCTCGGCCCAGGTGGTGTCGATGATCTTCGGGCCCTTCTGCTGGCTCTCCATGCCGAGCTTGATGGTGTTCAGCGTCCGGTAGCCGGGCGCCTCGACGAAGCCGCCGTAGACGTGCTGCGTCTTGTTGAAGAACCACTCGGCATGCGCGCCGTACAGGTCGGCGGCCTGCTGGTCGGAGTCGGCGACCGCGACGAACTGCACGA
Source organism: uncultured Burkholderiales bacterium (assembly GCA_903898725.1). GTDB lineage: Bacteria > Pseudomonadota > Gammaproteobacteria > Burkholderiales > Burkholderiaceae_E > UBA4615. The sequence continues at coordinate 1,120 of CAIUGQ010000338.1, forward strand.
AGCCCGCCTGGTACGGGTTGCGCGGCAGGCCCTTGCGGTCGAGGGTCTCCCAGAAGCCGTCCATGAACACCTTCGCGCGCTTGTAGCCCGAGAAGGACAGGTAGCTGTAGAGGAAGCCGTTGTCGGCGCAGTAGTCCCAGGTCTCGACCGAGCCGCCACCGGGGATCCACACCGGCGGGTGCGGGCGCTGGATCGGCTTGGGCCAGCAGTTCACGTAGCGCATCTGCGTGAACTCGCCGTTGAAGGCGAACACGTCGTTGCGCTTCCAGGCCTCGAGGATCAGGCGCACGCCCTCGTAGTACTTCTCGCGCAGCGTCGTGGGCACCTCGCCGTAGGCGTAGTTGGTGTCCATGCTCGTGCCCACCGGGAAGCCCGCGACCAGCCGACCGCCCGAGATGCAGTCGATCATCGCGAACTCCTCGGCGATGCGCACCGGCGGGTTGTACAGCGCCACCGAGTTGCCGAGCACGACGATCGCCGCGTCGCGCGTGCGGCGTGCGAGCGAGCCGGCGATGATGTTCGGCGAGGGCATCAGGCCGTAGCCGTTGGCATGGTGCTCGTTCACGCAGATGCCGTCGAAGCCCAGCTCGGCCGCGTACTCGAGCTGGTCCATGTACTCGTTGTAGAGCGCGTGTCCCTTGACCGGGTCGAAGAGCTCGCCCGGGATGTCGACCCACACCGAACGGTGCTTCTGCGGGAAGTCCATCGGCAGGTGCCGATAGGGCATCAGGTTGAACGACATGAACTTCACGGGGTCTCCTCCTGGTCCTGCCTTGTTTTCCCCATTCTGGTCCGATGGTCATCCGGCAGGCAATACCGGTCGGTAGCCTTTTCTCCGGTCGAGCCGGTGCCCTCGAGCGGGGCGGGGGAAGTTGGAACGGGAGGCGGGCGGGGCTAGGCGTGCGGGCGATGCCCGCAGACCGGGCAGCCCGGATCGCGCGGCACGCGGATCCGGTCGATCGACATCGTGCGGGTGTCGATCAGCAGCAGCTGGCCCGTGATCGGCGTGCCGAAGCCGCCGGCGACCTTCAGCGCCTCGGCCGCCTGCATCGTGCCGACGATGCCGGTGAGCGGCGCGAACACGCCCATGGTGGCGCAGCGCACTTCCTCGACGTCCTGGCCGTCGGGGAACAGGCAGTGGTAGCAGGGCGAGTCGGCACGCCGGGTGTCGAACACCGCGAGCTGGCCGTCGAAGCGGATGGCCGCGCCCGAGACCAGCGGCACGCCGGCCTCGACGCAGGCCCGGTTCACCGCGTGGCGGGTGGCGAAGTTGTCGCAGCAGTCGAGCACGACCGTGGCGCGGGCCACCGCGGCCCCCAGCGCGTCGCCCTCCAGCCGGGTCGCGATCGCCTCGACCTCGATCTCGGGGTTCATCTCGAGCAGCGAGCGGCGGCCGGACTCGGCCTTGCCGAGCCCCACGCGGTCGTCGCGATGCAGCACCTGGCGCTGCAGGTTGGTCAGGTCGACGGTGTCGCCGTCGGCGAGCAGAATCCGGCCGACGCCGGCCGAGGCCAGGTACAGCGCGGCGGGCGAGCCGAGGCCGCCTGCGCCGACCACCAGCACCGTCGCCGCCAGCAGGCGCTCCTGGGCCTCGACGCCCATCTCGTCGAGCAGGATGTGGCGGCTGTAGCGCAGGAGCTGGGCGTCGTTCATGGGATCGGACGGTGCGGGGCGAACTGCGGGCGGGCGGGCATCGGGCAGGCGGCCGTCGCGCAAACGGAAAGGGCGGCCACTGCGGCCGCCCTCGGGTCGGACACGGGACGGCGCCCCGGGGGGCGTGCCGTCCGCGCGTTCACTTCGACGCGGGCTTGGCCGGCTCCTTGGAGTCGGCGGCGGCCACGGTGTCCTTCTTGACGACCTGCACCGGCTGGCCCTTCAGGTGGTTCATCGCCTGCTGGAGCTGGTAGTCGTCGGGCGCGCCGAACTCGATCGGCTTGCGGTCGCGCAGCTTCTCGTTGACCTGGTCGCCCGGCTTCGGCACCGACGGCTTGTCTTCCTTGTCCTTGTCGTTCGACAGGTGACGGGTCAGGTCGGCCTCGCGGACGCGGAACTGCGAGATGTCGCCGTCAGGTGTCTCCTCGACCAGGAAGTCGGGCGTGATGCCCTTGGCCTGGATCGAGCGGCCGGCCGGCGTGTAGTAGCGCGCCGTGGTCAGCTTGATCGCCGTGTTGTTGGTCAGCGGCAGGATCGACTGCACCGAGCCCTTGCCGAAGGTCTGGGTGCCGATCACGACCGCGCGCTTGTGGTCCTGCAGCGCGCCGGCGACGATCTCGGAGGCCGAGGCGGAGCCCGCGTTGACCAGCACGACCATGGGCACGTTCTTCACCCAGGCCGGCAGCTTGGACAGGATGTCCTCGCGGCTCCCGCGCATGTAGTCCTCGGGGCTAGCGATGTACTTGCGCTTGGCGTCCTCGGTGCGGCCGTCGGTGGAGACGACCAGCGTCTTCTGCGGCAGGAACGCCGCCGAGACGCCGACCGCGCCGTGCAGCAGGCCGCCCGGGTCGTTGCGCAGGTCGAGCACCAGGCCCTTCATCGGGCCCTGCTTGTCGAGGTTGCCCAGGTGCCGGACCATGTTGTCGACGGTCATCTCCTGGAACTGGGTCAGGCGCACGTAGCCGTAGCCCGGCTCGATGACCTTGGAGCGGACCGACTGGACGCGGATCACGTCGCGCACCAGCTGCACGACGATCGGCCGCGTCTCGCCCTTGCGGCTGAGCGTGAGCGTGACCGAGCTCTTGGGCTTGCCCCGCATGAGCTTGACCGCGTCGTTGAGCGGCATGCCCTTGGTGGGCTTCTCGTCGATCTTGATGATCAGGTCGCCCGCCTTGACGCCGGCGCGGAAGGCCGGGGTGTCCTCGATCGGGGAGACCACCTTGACGAAGCCGTCCTCGGTGCCGACCTCGATGCCCAGGCCGCCGAACTCGCCCTGGGTGCCGACCTGCAGCTCCTTGAAGGCCTCGGCGTCGAGGAACGCGGAGTGCGGGTCCAGGCCGGTGACCATGCCGCTGATCGCTTCCTGGATCAGCTTCTTGTCCTCGACCGGCTCGACGTAGAACGCCTTGATCGCGCCGAAGACGTCGCTGAACTGCCGCAGGTCCTCGAGCGGGAGCGCGGATCGCGCGTCGCGCTGCGCCACGGCGGTGACGCCGAGGCTGATCAGCACGCCGGCGATGGCGCCGGCGCTGAGGAGAGCAAGGGGTTTGAACTTGGGGTTCATCGCTTGGGCGCCGACGGGGCAGGCCGCTGGCCCGAATGCGGGCACCAGACCGGAATTGCCACCTTTACCAGTCCAGTATACGCATGCGCGCGGCGGTTTAAAGGCGGCCCCGCCGGGGGGGTGGGGAAAACCCGCGCCGCGCCGATCGGCGGGCGGGACGGCCACGCCGGGCGGTCGGCGAGGCGCGGGTCGGCCGCCCGGGCTCAGGCCTTGCTGCGCCCCTGGGCCGCCACCGCCGCCATCGCCGCCTCGATCTCGGCCTGGTCGCCGAGGTAGCGCCGCGAGATCGGGCGCAGGGCGTCGTCGAGTTCGTAGACGAGGGGTCGGGCGGTCGGGATGTTCATCGCGACGATGTCGTCCTCGGACATGCCGTCGAGGTGCTTGACCAGCGCCCGCAGGGAGTTCCCGTGAGCGGCGACCACCACCTTGCGGCCGGCGCGGATCGACGGGGCGATCGACTCGTTCCAGAACGGCACCACGCGCGCCACCGTGTCGGCCAGGCACTCGGTGCGCGGGATGTCCTGCGGGCGCAGGCGTGCGTAGCGGGGGTCGCCCTGGGCCTCGCGCGGGTCGCCCGCCGGCAGCGGCTCGGGCGCGATGCCGTAGGCGCGGCGCCAGATCAGCACCTGCTCGTCGCCGTACTGGGCGGCGGTCTCGGCCTTGTTCAGGCCCTGCAGGGCCCCGTAGTGCCGCTCGTTCAGGCGCCAGGAGTGGACCACCGGCAGCCACATCAGGTCCATCTCGTCCAGGACGGTCCACAGCGTGCGGATCGCCCGGCGCAGCACCGAGGTGTAGCAGAGGTCGAAGGAGAAGCCCTCGGCCTTGAGCAGTTCGCCGGCGCGGCGCGCCTCGGCGAGCCCGTTGGGGGTCAGGTCGACGTCGGTCCAGCCGGTGAACCGGTTCTCCAGGTTCCACTGGCTCTCGCCGTGACGAAGCAGCACGAGGGTGTAGGGCATGGCGTGATGGGGGTTGGTTGCGGTCTATTCTATAATTTTGGGTTAACCCTTCCAGGCTGCGCCGTGGATTTCGTCCTGCAGAACATCTTTCTCATCGTCATCGCCTTCGTTTCGGGGGCGATGCTGCTGTGGCCGCTGGTCAACCGGCAGCTCGCCGGCGCGAGCGTCGGCACGCTGCAGGCGACCCGTCTGATCAACGACGGGGCGGTGGTGGTCGACGTGCGCGAGCCGGCCGAGTTCGCCGCCGGGCACCTGGCCAACAGCCGCAACATCCCGGTCGCCGAGATCGGCAACCGCGCCGCCGAGCTGCCCGCCGGCAAGGCCGTCGTCGTCCTGTGCGCGAGCGGCTCGCGCTCGGCGCGCGCGGCCTCGGTGCTGCGCAAGGCCGGCCGCGCCGACGTGTTCTGCCTCGACGGCGGCCTCGCGGGCTGGCAGCAGGCCGGCCTGCCCGTCGTCAAGAAGTCCTGATCGAAGTCCTGATCCGAGAGGGTTCCGATGAACGCCAAGGTCACGATGTACTGCACGGCCGTCTGCCCCTATTGCGTGCGCGCGGAGTCGCTGCTGCGCCAGCGCGGCGTGGCCGACATCGACAAGATCCGCATCGACGAGGACCCGGCCCAGCGCGACGCGATGATCGCGCGCACCGGCCGGCGCACCGTGCCGCAGATCTACATAGGCGAGACCCACGTCGGCGGCTGCGACGATCTCCATGCGCTCGACCGCGCGGGCGGCCTCGCGCCGCTGCTGCAGGCCTGAGCCGTCCCCAACACTCTCCCCATCAAGGATCCCGTTTCATGAGCGACGCCACGCAGCCGGTCTTCCAGATCCAGCGCATGTATCTCAAGGACCTGTCGCTCGAGATCCCCGGCGCGCCGCGGATCTTCCTCGAGCAGCAGGCGCCCGCGGTCGAGATCGCGATCGATTCCGCCCACGAGGCGCTGACCGAGTCGATCCACGAGGTCACCGTGATGGCCACGGTCACCACCAAGATCGGCGCCGAGAAGGTCGTCTTCCTGGTCGAGGCCAAGCAGGCCGGCATCTTCGAGATCCGCAACATCCCGGCCGAGCAGATGCCGATCGTCATCAACGTGGTCTGCCCGAACGTCATCTACCCGTACCTGCGCGCGAACATCGCCGACGTGGTCTCGCGGGCCGGCTTCCCGCCGATCCACCTCGCCGAGATCAACTTCGAGGCGCTGTACCAGCAGAAGATGCAGCAGCAGGCTGCGGCAGCGCCCGCCAGCGGCCCGCAGATCATCGTGCCCGGCCGGGCCAACTGAGGGCCGGGGCGATGCGCCGGTCCGCCGCCGTCGTCGCCCCGCTCGTCGCGGCGGCGCTTTGCGCGCTCGCCGCGCCTGCCGTCGCCGAGATCCGCGGCGTCGCCGCGGCCGCGGTGCTCTACGACGGCCCCTCCAAGCAGGCGCGCAAGCTGTTCGCCGCGCCGCGCGGCATGCCGCTCGAGGTGATCTCCACGCTCGGCCAGTGGGTCAAGGTGCGCGACGTCGCCGGCGA
>CAIUGQ010000339.1 GCA_903898725.1 uncultured Burkholderiales bacterium
CCACCACATGAACGAGGGTCATGCCGCGCTGCTCGCGCTCGACCTGATGCGCCGTCATCCGCGGCCGCCCGACCCGATCTCCCCGGATGCGATGCGCTACCGGCTCGCGCCGGTCCGCGAGGCCTGCGTGTTCACCACCCACACGCCGGTCGAGGCCGGGCACGACCGATTCGAGTGGCCGCTCGTCGAGCGCGTGCTCGCCGGCTACGTCGAGACCGAGCAGGTCAAGCGGCTCGCCGGCGACGATGCGCTCAACATGACGCGGCTGGCCCTGAACCTGTCGGGCTTCGTCAACGGCGTCGCGGTCCGCCACGCCCGCACCACGACCCGGATGTTCCCGGGCTACGACATCCGTGCGATCACCAACGGCGTGCACCTGCCGAGCTGGGCACACGCCGCGATGCGCGAGCTGTTCGATGCGCACTTCCCGTCCTGGGCGCACGAGCCCGAGGTGATGGTGCGCGCCGACCAGCTGCCGGCGCAGCAGGTGTGGGCGGCGCACGTCCGGGCGCGGAACGAGCTGTTCGCGCAGGTCCGCTCGCGCACCGGCGTGGCGCTCGATCCCGCGCTGCCGGTGATCGGCTTCGCACGCCGGATGACCGCCTACAAGCGGCCCGAGCTGCTGTTCTCCGACCTGGACCGGCTGCGCGCGATCCACGCGCGGCTGCCGTTCCAGGTGGTGCTGGCCGGCAAGGCCCATCCGGCGGACACGGCCGGCAATGACACGATCCGGCGCCTGCACGCCCATGCGCGTGCGCTCGCCCCGCACATGACGGTGGTCTTCGTGCCCGACTACGAGACCGAGCTCGCCCGGCATCTGGTCGCCGGGGTCGACGTGTGGCTGAACACGCCGACGCCGCCGCTCGAGGCCTCGGGCACCAGCGGCATGAAGGCCGCGCTCAACGGGGTGCTGAACCTGAGCGTGCTCGACGGCTGGTGGCTGGAGGCGTGGATCGAAGGCGTCACCGGCTGGGCGATCGGCCATGACGGCGCCGACGGCGGACGGCACGCGGGGCCGGCCGACGCGACGGCCGAGGACCTCTATGCGAAGCTCGAGGGGCTGGTGCTGCCGTGCTGGCACCACGATCGCGACCGCTGGATCTGGATGATGCGCCAGTCGATCTCCAAGGTCGCCTGCTACTTCAACACGCAGCGGATGATGCGCCGCTACGCTGCCGAGGCCTATCTGCGTTGACCGAGCTGCACGATCCCCTGTTCCCGACCGATCCCTTCGCCGCGACCGGCACCGACCGGGCGGCCGTCGACGCGCTGCTGGCGGCGACCCACGGCGATCCGTTCGCGGTGCTCGGCCCCCATGTCGGCCCGGGCGGGCGCCGGGTCGTCCGGGCGCTGCTGCCGGGCCGGCGCAGCGTCGAGGTGCTCGATGCGGCCGGCCGACCCGCTGGGGCCCTCGCCCGGCTCGCCGGCGACGTGTTCGCGGGGGTGGTCGACCTGCCCGGCGACGGCCGCGACTATCGCCTGCGGCTCGACGCCGAGCCCGGATCGGACGGCACGGGCGCCCGGGTCGTCGACGACCCCTACCGGTTCGGCACGCTGCTCGGCGAGCTCGACCTGCACCTGCTCGCGCAGGGCACGCACTGGCGCGCATGGCGGGTGCTCGGCGCCCATGCCCACGAGGCCGGCGGGATCGCCGGCACCCGCTTCGCGGTCTGGGCGCCCAACGCCCGCCGTGTCTCGGTGGTCGGGGCCTGGAACGGCTGGGACGGCCGCGTGCACCCGATGCGCCGGCGCGTCGAGACCGGCGTCTGGGAGCTCTTCGTGCCGGGCGTCGCCTCGGGCGAGCTCTACAAGTACGAGGTGCTCGGCGCCGCCGGCGTGATCGCGCTCAAGGGCGATCCGTACGCGCGGCAGGCCGAACCGCCGCCGGCCACCGCCTCGCGCGTGCATCACGAGGCGCCGTTCGCGTGGACCGACCACGACTGGCTGGCCTCGCGTGCGCAGCGCCAGGCGCGCGAGGCCCCGATGTCGATCTACGAGGTCCACGTCGGCTCCTGGCAGCGCCACCCCGACGGCCGCTCGCATGGCTGGACCGAACTCGCGGACGAACTGGTGGCCTATGCCCGGGGCCTGGGCTTCACGCACGTCGAGCTGATGCCGGTCTCCGAGCATCCGTTCGGCGGCTCCTGGGGCTACCAGCCGACCGCGCTGTACGCACCGACCTCGCGCTGGGGCGACCCGGACGCGCTGCGCACCTTCATCGACCGCGCGCACGCCGCGGGCCTCGGCGTCCTGCTCGACTGGGTGCCCGCGCACTTCCCCGACGACGCCCACGGGCTGGTCGCCTTCGACGGCACGCCGCTCTACGAGCATGCCGACCCGAGCATCGGCCGGCACGCCGACTGGGGCACGCTCATCTACGACTTCGGCCGACCCGAGGTCTCGAACTTCCTGATCGCCAACGCGCTGTACTGGCTGCACGAGTTCCACATCGACGGGCTGCGCGTCGACGCGGTGGCCTCGATGCTCCACCTCGACTACAGCCGCCCGGCCGGCACCTGGCGCCCGAACGTGCACGGCGGACGGGAGAACCTCGAGGCGGTCGCCTTCGTCAAGCGGCTCAACGAGAAGGTCTACGAGGAGGTGCCCGGCGCGATCACGATCGCCGAGGAGTCCACCGCGTGGCCGGGCGTCTCGCGGCCGACCTGGCTCGGGGGCCTGGGCTTCGGCTACAAGTGGAACATGGGCTGGATGAACGACACGCTCGCCTATGTCCACGAGGACCCGGTGCATCGGCCGTGGCACCACAGCCGCCTGACCTTCGGGCTGATGTATGCGTTCGCCGAGAACTTCGTGCTGCCGCTCTCGCACGACGAGGTGGTCCACGGCAAGGGCTCGCTGATCGGCAAGATGCCGGGCGACGACTGGCAGCGCTTCGCGAACCTGCGCGCCTACCTCGCGTTCATGTGGACGCAGCCCGGCAAGAAGCTGCTGTTCATGGGCGGCGAGTTCGGACAGTGGCGCGAGTGGCACCACGACCGCGAGCTCGACTGGGGCCTGCTCGGCGACCCGGTGAACGGCGCGCTGCACCGGGGGCTGCAGTCGCTGGTCGGCGACCTGAACCGGCTGTACACCACGCTGCCCGCGCTGCACGCGAAGGACTGCGAGGCGAGCGGCTTCGAATGGATCGACTGCCAGGACTCGGCGCAGAGCGTGATCGCCTGGCTGCGCTTCGGCGAGTCGCGCGAGGACGTGACGATGGCGGTCTGCAACTTCACGCCGGTGCCGCGCACCGGCTACCGCCTCGGGCTGCCCCGCGGCGGGCGCTGGGACGAGGTGCTCAACACCGACTCGGGCGCCTACGGCGGCACGGGCCTGGGCAATCTCGGCGGCATGGACGCCGAGCCGGTGCCCGCCCACGGTCGGCCCTGGTCGGTGGCGCTGACGCTGCCGCCGCTGGCGGTGGTGGTGATGCGGCCGCGCCCGACAGCGGCCCCCGCACGCGCCGGCCACACGGGCACCACGCAGGACGGTTCGCGGCGATGACGGCGCGCCTGATCCTCGAGCCCGGCCGTCCCGGCCCGCTCGGTGCACGGGTCGAGGGCGACGGCGTCGCCGTCTCGGTCTGGTCGCGGCACGCCACGCGCATCGAGCTGTGCGTCTTCAGCGACGACGGCATGCGCGAGCTGGGACGGGCCGAGCTGCCGGGACGCACCGGCGACGTCTTCCACGGGCACCTGCCCGGCGCGGGCGCCGGCCTGGTGTACGGCCTGCGCGCGCACGGGCCGTACGCGCCACGCGAGGGTCACCGCTTCAACCCGAACAAGCTGCTGCTCGATCCGTACGCGCGCGAACTCGTCGGCAGCTTCCGCTGGGACGCGTCGGTGCTCGGCTACGTGTCGGGGCATGCCGAGGGCTGCGACTCGTTCGACGAGCGCGACAGCGCGCCGTTCGTGCCGAAGGCACGCGTGCCCGCCGCGCCGGCGCGCGCCGCCGACCGACCGCCGAAGCCCGGCCGTCCGTGGGGCGAGACGGTGCTCTACGAACTGCATGTCAAGGGCTTCTCGGCAGCGAACCCGCGCGTGCCCGAAGCGCTTCGCGGCACCGTCGAAGGGCTCGCCCATCCGGCCTCGATCGCGCATCTGGAGCGACTCGGCGTCACCGCGGTCGAGCTGCTGCCGGTGGCCGCGTGGCTCGACGAGCTGCACCTGGTGCAGCGCGGCCTGTCCAACTATTGGGGCTACAACCCGATCGCGTTCAGCGCGATGCAGCCCGCACTCGCCGGCCCGCGCGGCGTCGCCGCGATGCGCGATGCGGTCGATGCGCTGCATGCCCGCGGTATCGAGGTGATCCTCGACGTCGTCTTCAACCACACCGCGGAAGGCGACGAGCGCGGCCCGACGCTGTCGCTGCGCGGCCTCGACAACGCCTCGTACTACCTGCCCGACGCGCACCGCCCCGGGGGCTATCGCAACCTCTCCGGATGCGGCAACACGCTCGCCGCGCACCACCCCGCGGTCGGCGCCCTGATCGTCGATGCACTGCGCTACTGGGCCGACGACATCGGCGTCGACGGCTTTCGCTTCGATCTGGCGAGCGCCGTCGCGCGCGATGCGCAGGGCCGCTTCGATCCATCGTTGCCGTGGCTGCACGCGCTGCGCGAGGACCCGGTGCTCGCGCGCTGCAAGCTCGTGGCCGAGGGCTGGGACTGCGAGGGGCAGTTCGTCGGTGGCTTCCCGCCCGGCTGGACCGAGTGGAACGACCGCTACCGCGACGACGTCCGGCGCTTCTGGCTCGGGCACGCGCACGGCGTCGGTGGCATCGCCACCCGGCTCGCCGGCTCGAGCGACCTGTTCGACCGCCCGGGCCGCAGCCCGGCGGCGAGCATCGACTTCATCACTGCACACGACGGCTTCACGCTCGCCGACACCGTGTCGTACCGGCACCGTCGCAACCAGGCGAACGGCGAGGACAACCGCGACGGCCACTCGAACGAGGTCGCCGACGGCGGCGGCGCCGAAGGACCGACCGACGACCCGGTGGTGCGCGAGCGTCGCAGGCGGCGTGCCCGCGCGATGCTCGCCACGCTGATGCTGTCGCGCGGCGTGCCGATGCTGCGTGCCGGCGACGAGCTCGGTGCGAGCCAGCAGGGCAACAACAACGCCTATTGCCAGGACGGTCCGATCGCCTGGCTGCGCTGGCCCGAGGCGGACACCGCCGACGGCGAGGCCGATGCGGCCGGAAGCGTCCCCGCCGCCGACACGCCCGCCGACCTGCGGCCGCTCGTGGCCGGACTCGCCCGGCTGCGCGCCGCCTGGCCGTGCCTGCGCGGCGAATGGTTCCTGCACGGCCATCCGTCGCACGACGCCTGCGCGCTGCCCGACGTCGGCTGGCTGCGCGAGGACGGCGGGCCGCTGTGGCACGACGACTGGCACGACGGCGCACGGCGCACGCTCGCGATGCAGCTCGACGCGGGGGTGCCGCGCCCCGGCGCACCGCACGACCGGGTCTGGATCGCGTTCCACGCCGGCGAGGGCACGGTGCAGCTTCGGCTGCCGCCGGTGCCGCATCCGGGCGGCTGGGTCCGCGTGCTCGACAGCGGCACGGATGCCGCGGCGCTCGATCCCGATGCCGACGGCACGATCGCGATCGACGGACCCGCGGTGGTGGTCTGCTGCGCGGGCTCGATCGCCGAGACCGAACGGGCCCGCTGGCGGCCGGGCCTCGCCGCCGCGAGCTTCGTGCCGGCCGACGACGCCTACGGCGCGATCGAGGTCGTCCAGGTCGACGGTGAGCCCCCGGTCGAGCTGGAGCTGGGCACGCGTCCGCCGCGGCGCATCCTCGTCCCGGGCACCGGCGCCGATGCGATCGAGGCCTGCCACGATGGCGGGCGTCGCCTCGTGCGCTGGCGCCTGGCCCTCGCGGATCCGTTGCCCGCAGGGACGGTCCCGGCTCGCGTGCGCCCGATCACGCCCGTGCGCGAGGGCGGCGGCGACGCGGCGGGCCTGCGGCCGCGAAACGAGGGCGTGCTCATCGCACGGCCGCCGCGCTGCTGGCTGCCGCCCGCACTCACCCGGGCCGAGGGCGCCTGGTCGCTGTCGGTGCAGCTCTACGGCCTGCACTCGGCGCGCAGCTGGGGCATCGGCGACTTCGACGACCTCGCCGTGCTGGGCGCGCTCGCCGGTTCGATCGGCGCGGCCGGCGTGCTGGTCTCGCCGGTCCATGCGCCCTCGTTCGGCTGGCCCGACCGCGGCTCGCCGTATTCGCCGTCGAGCCGGCTCGCGCTCAACCCGCTGTTCGTGTCGCTGCCGCGCGCGGCCGCAGGCTTCGCGACCCCGCTGTTCGATGCCTGGGTCGCGCGCGACGACACGCGCGCCGCGATCGCCGCACTCCATGCGACACCCACCGTCGCCTGGCCGGCGGTCGGCGCGCTCAAGCGCCAGGGTTTCGAACGCCTGTGGGTCGACTTCCGCGCAACCGCCGACACCGCACTGACCCGCGAGGCCGCGCGCGACTTCGACGCCTGGCGCGGCGCCGCCGGGCCGCGGCTGCGATCGCACCTGCTGTTCGAGGCGATCGCCGAGCACCTCGGCGTCGCGGACCGGCGCGCCTGGCCCGCAGGCTTCGCTCACCCCGACACCGATGCGGTGCGCGCGTTCGAGCGTGCGCACGCCGACCGCGTCGCCTTCCACGCGTTCGTGCAGTGGCTCGCCGAGCGCCAATGGCGGGCGGCGGGCGAGGCGGCGCGCACCGCCGGCGCGACGATCGGCCCGATCGCGGACCTCGCGGTCGGCGCCGACCCCGCGGGCGCGGACGCCTGGTCGCGTCCCGGGCTGGTCGACGACGCTCACGAGATCGGGGCGCCGCCCGATCCCCTCGGTCCGGACGGCCAGGCGTGGGGACTGCCGCCGTGGCGGCCGGACGCGCTCGCCGAGGCCGGTTTCGAGCCGTTCGCGCAGCTGCTGCGCGCGACGATGGCGGGCGCGGGCGGCCTGCGGATCGATCATGTGATGGCGCTCGAGCGGCTCTTCTGGGTGCCGGCCGGCCGCAAGCCCGCCGACGGCGCCTACGTGGCCTATCCGCTCGAGGCGATGCTCGACGTGGTCGCGACCGAGAGCGTGCGCCACCGCGCGCTGGTCATCGGCGAGGACCTCGGTACCGTGCGGCCCGGGCTGCGAGAACGGCTGGCGCGCGCGGGTGTGCTGTCCTACAAGGTCGCCTGGTTCGAGCGCGACGCGCAGGGCCGGCTGGTCGACCCGCGCTCGCTGCCCCCGCTCGCCGCGGTCTGCGCCAGCACGCACGACCTGCCGACGATCGACGGCTGGGCGGCCGGCCGCGAGATCGACGAGCGCGAGCGGCTCGGCCTGCTCGATGCCGAGGCCGCGGCTGGCCAACGGGACGAACGCCGGGCGGACCTCGCCCGGATCGAGGCCGGACTCGCTGCGGCCGGCATCGAGGGCACGGACCTCGTCGAGAGGCTGCACCGCTGGCTCGCCGCCTCGACGGCGCGGCTGGCGATCGTCCAGCTCGAGGACATCTCCGGACTCGTGCGCCAGCCGAACCTGCCGGGCACGCCCGACGTGCCGCCGAACTGGCGCCAGAAGCTGCCGGTGCCGCTCGAGGGGCTGGCCGCGCTGCCGCGATGGGCCGCGCTCGCGTCGATCTTCGCGGCGCGGCACGCGCCGCCGCGCGGTCGCTGACCGTCCGCCGGGCGCCCGAGGAGCTTCCGATGAACACCGCCGTCGCGATCGCCGAGCCGCTCGCCCGCACCGCGCTCGCGCGCTGGCTGCAGACCGGCTGGGCCTACCCTGCGGTCGAGTCGGTCCACATCGTGTCGATCGCGCTGCTGGTCGGTGCGATCGCGGTCGTCGACCTGCGGCTCATCGGCGCGCTGCGTCACGCCGCGGTCGCGCCGGTGCTGCGCAGCGCGCTGCCGGTGGCGCTCGCCGGGTTCGCCGGCGCCGTCGCCTCCGGCACGCTGCTGTTCGTCGCGAACGCGGGCGACCTGATCGCGAACCGGGCGTTCGGCGTGAAGCTCGCGCTGCTGTCCTTCGCCGGACTGAACGCCGCGTGGTTCCATGCGAGCGCGGCGAAGGAGGCGCTCGCGACGACCGCGCCGCCGCCGGCAACGATGCGGATCGCCGGCGCGGTGTCGCTGCTGCTGTGGGCGGCCACCGTCGTGGCCGGCCGCCTGATCGCCTACGTCTGAGGGCAGCGACCGGGTGCTGATGCGCCGGCCCGCCTCACGGCAGCCGGAACCGCCCCACCTCCTTGGCCAGCGCGATCGCCTGCTCGCGCAGCGACTCGGCGGCCGCCGAGCTCTCCTCGACCAGCGCCGCGTTCTGCTGGGTCGCATGGTCGAGCTGCTGGATCGCGCTGCCCACCTGCGCGACACCCTGCGCCTGCTCGGAGGTGCCCGTCGTGATGCCGCCCAGCAGCGCGTCGATGCGCCGCGCCGAGCCCATCAGTTCCTCGATCGTCCGGGCCGCCTCGGCCACCACCGTGGTGCCGGTGGCCACCTGCCCCACGCTCGCCGAGATCAGCGACTTGATCTCGCGCGCCGCGTCGGCGCTGCGCTGCGCGAGGCTGCGCACTTCGCTGGCGACGACCGCGAAGCCGCGGCCCTGCTCGCCGGCGCGCGCCGCCTCGACCGCCGCGTTGAGCGCGAGGATGTTGGTCTGGAAGGCGATGCCGTCGATGGTGCCGATGATGTCCGAGATCCGGCGCGAGGAGGCCTGGATCGCGTCCATGGTCGCCACCACCGACTCGAACGCCTGACCGCCGCGCTGCGCGGTGGTGGCATTGCCGCGCGAGGCCTCGGCGGCCTCGCTGGCCTGCTCGGCGGTGAGCTTCACCGTGGAGGCGATCTGCTCCATCGATGCCGCCGTCTCCTCGAGGTCGGCAGCCGAACGCTCGGTGCGGTTCGACAGGTCGAGCGACGCGGCGGAGATCTCCGAACTCGAGGTGACGATGGTCTCGGACGAGGCCCGCACCCGCGAGACGATCCCGCGCAGCGAGGCCTGCATGTCACGCA
>CAIUGQ010000340.1 GCA_903898725.1 uncultured Burkholderiales bacterium
AGATCATCACGCTGCGGATGCCCATCCCGGCGAGTCGCGCGATCGCCTCGCGTGCGCCCGGCTTGATGGTGTCGCCGAAGGCGAGCACGCCCAGCACCCCCGACCCGTCGATCAGCCATGACACGGTCCGGCCGGCGGCCTGCAGCGCCGAGGCCCGCTCGCCGAGCGACTCCGGGGCGGTCAGCCCGTGGTCGGCCAGCAGCCGGGCGCTCCCCAGCCACAGCCGGCGCGAGCCGATGCGGCCCTCGACCCCCCGGCCCGGCAGCGCGGTGATGGCCTCGGCGACCGGTACGGGCGTCGCTGCGGCCGTCAGCGGCGTGGTGTCGCGTGTGCCGGCGTCTGCCTGGGCGACGCCCGCGTCGGCCCCCCCGGTCGGGGTGCCCTCGGCGCGCGCCGCTTCGATCACGGCGCGGGCCAGCGGATGCTCGCTGCCGGCCTGCAGCGCCGCGGCGAGCGCCAGCAGCGTGGTGCGGCTCGTGCCCGGCGCGGGCAGGGCATCGAGCAGGACCGGGCGGCCGACCGTCAGCGTGCCCGTCTTGTCGAAGGCCACGATCCGCACGCGATGGGCCAGCTCGAGCGCCTGGGCGTCCTTGATCAGCACGCCGTGGCGGGCCGCGACGCCGGTGCCGGCCATGATCGCCGCCGGCGTCGCCAGCCCGAGCGCGCACGGGCAGGCGATCACCAGCACGGCGACCGCAGCCACGATCGCCGGCTCCAGGTCCTGCCCGGCGAGCAGCCAGCCCGCGAGCGTCGCGGCAGCGATCACCAGCACCACCGGCACGAAGACCGTCGAGACGCGGTCGACGATCCGCTGGATCGGCGCCTTCGCGGCCTGCGCGTCCTCGACCATCCGCACGATCCGCGCCAGCACTGTCTCGGTGCCGATCGCACCGACCTCGAGCACGATGCGCCCTGATCCGTTGATCGATCCGCCGACCAGCCGGTCGCCGGGATGGCGCGACACCGGCAGCGGCTCGCCGGTCAGCATCGATTCGTCGACCTGGGTGTCACCCTCGCGCAGCGTGCCGTCGAGCGGCAGCCGCTCCCCGGGCAGGACCACCACCCGGTCGCCGACCGCGATGCGCGCCAGGGGCACGACCCGCTCCTGGCCGTCCTCGAGCCGGCGGGCGGTGTCCGGCCGCAGCGCCTGCAGCGCGCGGATCGCCTCGGTCGTCCGGCGGCGCGCGCGCATCTCGAGGTGCTTGCCGAGCAGCACCAGGGCGATCACGACTGCCGAGCCCTCGTAGTAGAGGTGGGGGGCGTGGCCCGGGTGCGCGGTCAGCCACAGCCAGGTCGACAGCCCCCAGCCGGCGCTGGTGCCGATCGCCACCAGCAGGTCCATGTTGCCCGTCCCGGCCCTGAGGGCCGCCCAGCCCGCCCGGTAGAAGCGCGCGCCCAGGACGAACTGGACCGGGGTGGCGAGGGCGAACTGCAGCCAGGCCGGCGGCATCGGATGCAGTCCGAACGGCAGCGCGAGCATCGGCAGCGCGAGCGGTGCCGACAGCAGCAGCGCCCACAGGACCCGACGGCGGTCGGCCGCGAGTCGGGCCTCGGCCGCCTCCGAGGCGGCGGCACCGCCGGCGGGCCCGCCCGACGCGTCGCGCCGGAGGGTGGCGGCATAGCCCGCGTCGACGATCGCCGCGACCAGCGCCGCGTCGCGATCGCCCTGGACGACCCGGACGCGCGCCGACTCGCCGGCGAGGTTGACGGCGGCCTCGAGCACGAACGGCAGCCGCCGCAGCGCGCGTTCGACCCGGCCGACGCAGCTCGCGCAAGTCATGCCCTCGATCGACAGGTCGATCTCGACGCTCGGCACGGCATAGCCCGCGTCGGCCAGCGCGGCGACGATCGCCGGTGCCGACAGCGGGTCGCCCTGGACGGTCGCCGATTCGGAGGCCAGGTTCACCGTGGCGTCCGCGACACCCGGCACCTTGCCGAGCGCGCGTTCGACCCGGGCCACGCACGACGCGCAGGTCATGCCTTCGACCGGCAGCGTCAGGTCCTGGCGCGGCGAGGGGGATGCGGAGGTGTCCATGCCGACAGCTTCGGCCTTACCCTGATGGGAAGGTCAAGTGTAGAGCCGCGGGCCGCGGCACACTCCGATCCGAACCAGGGGAGAACCGGATGGACCAGTGTTTCGAGGTGCAGGGCATGACCTGCGGACATTGCGTGAAGGCGGTGACGGCGGCGGTGACGAAGCTCGATCCGGCGGCCAGGGTGAGCGTCGACCTGCCCAGCGGACGCGTGGAGGTGGACTCCACGGCGGCCCGCGACCGGATCGCCGCGGCGATCCGCGACGAGGGCTACACCGTCGCCTGAGGGGTGCGCGGGGCCGGCTCAGCCCCGCAGCAGCGCGGCGGACGCCAGCGTGGCCGCGTCGAGCGGGTCCGACGCCTCGCCGGCGAGTAGGCGCTCGACCGCGCCGGCCATGACCTTGCCGTATTCGACGCCGAACTGGTCGAACGGATTGATGCCGAGCACGACCGCCGCGGTGAAGGTCGCGTGCTCCCAGCAGGCCAGCAGCGCGCCGAGCGCCGACGCGTCGAGCCGCGGCAGCGTGATCAGCGTGCTCGGGCGGTCGCCGGGGAAGTGGCGGTGCGGGTCGCCGTCGGCGGCCTCGCGGCCGAGCGCCAGCGCGGCGGCCTGGGCCAGGCAGTTGGCCACCAGGATGCGGTGACGGTCGTCGCCGGCCGAGCTCGGCCGGGTGCGGGACTCGCGGGCCACGATGAAGTCGACCGGCACGACGTCCGGACCCTGGTGCAGCTGCTGGAAGAAGGAGTGCTGCGCATTGGTCCCGGAGGTGCCCCAGACGACGGGCGAGGTGGGACGCGCGATCGGGGCGCCCCTCAGCGTGACCGACTTGCCGTTGCTCTCCATCACGAGCTGCTGCGCCCAGGCGGGCAGCAGGCGCAGCCGTTCGGCATACGGGATGATCGCCTGGGTGGGCAGGCCGAGGAAGGCGCGGTTCCAGACCGAGATCAGGCCGAGCCGGGCGGGCAGGTTCGCCGCCACCGGCGTGTCGCGGAAATGGCGGTCGATGCCGGCCGCGCCGTCGAGCAGCGCATCGAAGACCGCGGGGCCACAGCAGACCGCGATGCCGAATCCGACGCTCGACCACAGCGAGTAGCGTCCGCCCACCCAATCGCGGAACTCCAGCAGCAGCTCCGGCAGGAAGCCGCGGCGGCGGGCGGCTTCGGGCGCTGCGGTCACGCCGATGAACTGTGCCGCCGAAGCGTCGGGCGGGCAGCCGCCCGCGACGAGCCAGGCCCGGGCCGCGTCCGCGTTCGCGAGGGTCTCGCGGGTGGTGAAGGTCTTGGAGACGACCGCGAACGCGGTGCTCGCCGGATCGAGACCGTCGAGTTCGCGCTCGAGGTCGTCGGGGTCGACGTTGGCGACGAAGCGCACGTCGAAGTCGCCCGATCCGCGCAGCGCGTCGCAGACGAGGCGCGGTCCGAGGTCCGATCCGCCGATGCCCAGGCACACGAGCGCGGTGACCGGCCCGCCGCGAAAGCCGCTCAGTCCGCCGTCGCGCACGCGGTTCGCGAGGGCGGTCATCCGGCTGCGCTGCGCGGCGACGGCCGCGGCGACCGCGGCGTCGCCGCCGACGCCGCGCAGCGCGGCATGCAGGGCCGGACGGCCTTCGGTCGGGTTGGCGATGCGTCCGGCGAACAGGTCGTCCCGACGGGCCTCGAAGCCGCAGGCCGTGGCCCAGGCGGCGAGCGCGTCGAGCACGGCCGCGTCGAGCTTCTGGCGCGAGACGTCCACGTGCAGCGGCCCGGCCTGCAGCGAGAGCCGCGCGGGGCGGTCCGGGTCGGCCAGCAGCGTGCGCAGATGGATCGGCCCGAGCCGACGCCGGTGGGCGTCGAGGGCGGCAGCGTGCTCCGCGGGAGGGGCGGTCGTCATGTCCGAAAACGGCGAGCGTCGAGAAGGGCGCGCACGGATAATCCGGCGCATGTCCCCGATGCTGCCACAAACCGTCGATGCCGCCGCCTGCTGGCGCGTGCTGCGGGCGCGCGACGCGCGCTTCGACGGCCGCTTCTTCGTCGGCGTGACCAGCACCGGCATCTACTGCCGGCCGGTCTGCACCGCGCGCACGCCGCGACGCGAGAACTGCCGCTTCTTCCCGACGGCGGCGGGCGCCGAGCACCAGGGCTTCCGGCCGTGCCTGCGGTGCCGGCCCGAGCTGGCGCCCGGCCACTCGAGCGTGGACGCGCCTGCCCGGCTGGCGCAGGCGGCGGCCGCGGCGATCGAGGAAGGTGCCCTCGAGGACGGCGGGCTGCCCGGCCTCGCGCGCCGGCTCGGCGTGACCGACCGGCATCTGCGCCGGGTCTTCGACGCGCAGTTCGGTGTCTCACCGATCGATTGGGCGCAGACCCATCGGCTGCTGCTCGCCAAGCGGCTGCTGACCGATACCGCGCTGCCGGTGACCGAGGTCGCGCTGGCCTCGGGCTTCTCGAGCCTGCGGCGCTTCAACGATGCCTTCGCGACGCGCTACCGGCTGGTGCCGACCGACCTGCGCCGGCAGGCGCGCGGCGCGGCGGCCGCACCGGCCGATCCGGCGGCCGGGCTGGTGTTCAGGCTCGCCTATCGGCCGCCGCTCGACTGGACCGCGCTGGCCGGCTTCCTCGCGCTGCGTTCGATCGACGGCGTCGAGTCGGTCGAGGCGAGCGGGACGGGCTCGGCGGCCGCGCGCCGGAGCGGGCCGAGCGGCTCGGTGTACCGGCGCATCGTCCGCGTGCCGGGGCCGCGCGGGACGACGCGCCTCGGCTGGATCGAGGTGTGCCCGCCGTCCGGTCGCGCGGCGGCACGGCACCTGCTCGAGGTGCGACTGGATGCCACGCTGCTCGGTGCGATCCCGGCGGTGCTCGCCCGCGTGCGCCGCGTCTTCGACCTGGCGTGCCGTCCCGACGAGGTGGCCGCCGCACTCGGCGCACTCGCGGCCGGCCACGAGGGCGTGCGGCTGCCGGGTGCGTTCGACGGGTTCGAGATCGCGGTGCGCGCCGTGCTCGGTCAGCAGATCACGGTCAAGCATGCCCGCACGCTCGCCGGCCGCTTCGCCTCGGCGTTCGGCGAGCCGGTCGCGACACCCTGGCCGTCGCTGTGCCGGGCGTTCCCGTCGGCGGTCTCGATGGCCGCACGGGACCCCGACGAGGTCGGCGTGCTCGGCATCACCCGCCAGCGCGCGCGCACGATCGTCGCGCTCGCCCGCGCCCTCGCCGACGGGTCGCTGCGGCTCGAGCCCGATGGCGATGCCCCCGCGACGATCGAGCGGCTGCGGGCGATCCCCGGCATCGGCGACTGGACCGCGCAGTACCTCGCGATGCGCGCGCTCGGCTGGCCCGACGCCTTCCCCGCGTCGGACGTCGGCGTGATGAAGGCGCTGGGCGTGGCGACCCCGCGCGAGGCGCTGGCCGCGGCCGAGGCCTGGCGGCCCTGGCGCGGCTATTCGGTGATCCACCTGTGGCGCACGCTCGCGCCCGACACGAACGAGGCCCCGACATCATGAGACACGCGCTCCGACCGAGTCCGCTCGGCGACATCCTGCTGACCTTCGACGACGACGCGCTGCTCGGCCTGTACTTCGTCGGCCAGAAGGATCAGCCGGCGATCGCGGCGCACTGGCGGGAGGACGGTCAGCATCCCGTCGCGCGCCAGACATCGGATCGTATCGAACGTTACTTCATGGGCATCGACGAACCCTTCGAGGTGCCGATCGTGTTCGCCGGCACGCGCTTCCAGGTCGCGGTGTGGCGCGCACTGCTGGAGATCCCGCGCGGCGAGACCGTCAGCTACGCCGAGCTCGCGCGCCGGATCGGCGCGCCCACCGCGGTCCGCGCGGTGGGGGCCGCGGTCGGGCGCAATCCGGTCTCGATCTTCGTGCCCTGCCACCGCGTGGTGGGCAGCAACGGGGCGCTGACGGGCTACGCCGGCGGGCTGCCCCGCAAGAAGCACCTGCTGCGGCTCGAGCAGGCGCTCGGCGAGGACGGTCGCGCGCGGCGCGCAGGCGGGCAGACCGGACTGCCCTTCGGTGCCGCTGCGTGAAGGCACGCGTCGGCGTCGACCTGGTCCTGCTCGCGGCCATCTGGGGCGCGTCCTTCCTGTTCATGCGGATCGCGGTGCCGCAGTTCGGGCCGTTGCCGCTGATGGCGCTGCGCTGCGCGATCGGCGCGGCGGTGCTGGTACCGCTGCTCGCCTGGCGCGGCGGCTTCGGAGTGCTGCGCGAGCGGCCGATCGCCTTCGGGGTCGTCGGTCTGCTGAACTCGGCGCTGCCCTTCGCGCTCTTCGGATTCGCGACGCTGACGCTGAGCGCCGGGTTCTCCGCATTGCTGAACGCAACCACACCGCTGTGGGCCGCACTGGTGGCCTATGCATGGCTGGGCGACGCGCCGTCGCGGCGCCAGCTCGTGGGCCTGGCGATCGGCTTCGGCGGCGTGCTGGTGCTCGTCGCCGGACGCGGCGAGATCGCGCCCGGGGGCGGGCTGCTCGCCGTGCTCGCGGCGCTCGCCGCGACGCTGTCGTACGGGCTCGCCGCCGGCCATGCGCGCCGGTACATGACCGGCACACCACCGCTCGCGCTCGCGGCCGGTTCGCAGATCGCGGCGACCGCCGTGCTCGCGGTGCCCGCGGCGTTCGCCTGGCCCGAGCGCATGCCGGACGCCGGCGCGTGGCTGGCGGCGCTCGCGCTCGGCGCGGCCTGCACCGGGCTGGCCTATGTCCTGTACTTCCGGCTGCTGACGCGGGCGGGCGCACCGACCGCAACCGCGGTCACGTACCTCGTGCCTGTCTTCGCGGTGCTGTGGGGCGGGCTCTTCCTGGCCGAGCGGCCGACGCCGACGATGCTGGCGGGTGGCGCGGTGATCTTCGCCGGCACCGTGCTGGCGACCGGGATGCGCTGGCCCTTCGGCGGTCGCGAACAGGCGCGGTCGCCGGGCTGAGCCACCGGACCGGGTCGGCCGCCCCGGCCCCGCGCGAGCGGCACCGATCCTGATGACGCGCCGGCCCGTCCGAACGACGACTCAGGCCGCGCGCCGCGCTTCCCGGGCGGCATAGAACTCGCTCAGCACCCGCCCGGTGTGGATGCTCGCGCGCCGCGCCAGCGCCACCGGCGGCCCCTGGTCGACGATCCGGCCGCCGCCGTCCCCGCCCTCGGGACCGAGGTCGAGGATCCAGTCGGCCTCGGCCCACAGGTCGACGTCGTGCTCGATGACCACCAGCGTGTTGCCGGCGTCGACGAGCCGGTGCAGCACGCGGATCAGGCGGTCGACGTCGGCCATGTGCAGGCCCACCGTCGGCTCGTCGAGCACATACAGCGTATGCACGGGCGCGAAGCGCGACGGTGCGCCGCCGCCGCCGTCCCGGACCTTGGCGAGTTCGGTGACCAGCTTGATGCGCTGCGCCTCGCCGCCGGACAGCGTCGGACTCGGCTGGCCGAGCGTCAGGTAACCGAGCCCCACGTCCTGCAGCAGCTTGAGCGGATGGGCGATCGAGGGGTGCGCAGTGAAGAAGGGCAGCGCCTCGTCGACGCTCATCGCCAGCACCTCGCCGACCGACTTGCCGCGCAGCGTGACCTGCAGCGTCTCGCGGTTGAATCGCTGACCACGGCAGACGTCGCAGAGCACCTTCACGTCGGGCAGGAAGCTCATCTCGATCGTCTGCACACCCTGGCCTTCGCAGGCGGGGCAGCGGCCGGCACCGGTGTTGAACGAGAAGCGCGCCGCCTCGTAGCCTCGCACCCGCGCCTCGGTGGTGTCGGCGAACAGACGGCGGATCGCATCCCAGAAGCCGACATAGGTGGCCGGGCACGAGCGCGGCGTCTTGCCGATCGGGGTCTGGTCGACCTCGAGCACGCGGCCGATCGGCTCGGTGCCCTCGATCGCGGCGCAGCCGACCGGCGCCGCGATCAGTCCGAGCGCCCGCTCGGCGCCGGCGCGGCCGGTGTTGCGCGCGGTGACGATCGCCTGCATGTTCGCCAGCAGCACGTCGCGCGCGAAGGTGGACTTCCCCGAGCCGGACACGCCGGTGACGACGGTCAGCCGCGCCAGCGGCACGCTCGCGTCGACACCCTTGAGGTTGTGCAGGGTCGCGCCGCGCACGCGGATCGCGGCGCCCTCCGGCGTGACCTCGCGCGGCGGCTGCAGCGGATGCTGCAGCGGCTGCGACAGGAAGCGGCCGGTCAGGCTGTCCGGGTGCCGCGCGAGCGCCTCGTGGTCACCGGCCGCGACGATGCGTCCGCCCTGGGTGCCGGCGCCGGGGCCGATGTCGATCACATGGTCGGCGCGCCGGATGGTGTCCTCGTCGTGCTCGACCACCAGCAGCGTGTTGCCCTTGTCGCGCAGCGCTTCCAGCGTGTCGAGCAGCACGCGGTTGTCGCGCGGATGCAGGCCGATCGTCGGTTCGTCGAGCACGTAGCACACGCCCTGCAGGTTCGAGCCCAGCTGCGCGGCGAGCCGGATGCGCTGGGCCTCGCCACCCGACAGCGTCGGCGCGGCCCGGGCGAGCGACAGGTAGCCGAGGCCGACGTCCGACAGGAAGCGCAGCCGCGAGCCGATCTCGGCCACCACGTCGCGACCGATCTCGGCCTCGCGGCCGGTGAAGGCCAGGCCGTCCACCCAGCCGCGGGTGTCGTCGACGGCGAGCGCGGTCAGCTCGGCGATCGACAGCTCGCGCAGCCGGACGGCCAGCGCGATCGGGTTGAGCCGTCTGCCTTCGCAGACCGGGCAGGGTGCATCGGTGTACTCGACGCCGGCGTCGGTCTCGCCCTCCATGCCGGGGGTGAGCTCGTCGTCCTTGATGCGGCCGACCGTCTCCAGGCCCGCCCCGAGGCAGGCCGTGCACCAGCCATGCTTGGAGTTGAACGAGAACAGGCGCGGGTCGAGTTCGGGGTAGCTGGTGCCACAGCTCGAGCAGGCGCGCTTCGTCGAATGGATCGTGGTCTTCAGCGGCGCGGTCTCGCCAGTCGCGTCGCCGCCCTCGATGGCGGTCTGCAGCGCATCGAGTCCGGCCGCGACGATGACGATGCCCTTGCCATGGTGCAGCGCCTCGCGCAGTGCGTCGCGCAGCTCGGATTCCCGCTCGGGGGACACCACCAGGTCGGCGATCGGCAGGTCGATGTCGTGCTCGACGTAGCGGTCGATGCGGGGGAACCGCGAGGTGGGCAGGAAGCGGCCGTCGACGCGCAGGTGCGTGTGACCGCGCGCCGCAGCCCATTTGGCGAGGTCGGTGTAGATGCCCTTGCGGCCGACCACCAGCGGCGCGAGCAGGCCGATGCGTTCGCCGCGGTGTTCGCGCAGCACGCGAGCGACGATCGCGTCGAACGACTGCGGCTCGATCGCGGTGCCGTCCTTCGGGCAGTACTGCCGCCCGAGCTTGACGTAGAGCAGCCGCAGGAAGTGGTAGATCTCGGTCAGCGTCGCGACCGTGCTCTTGCGGCCGCCGCGCGAGGTGCGCTGCTCGATCGCGACGGTGGGCGGGATGCCGTAGACGCCGTCGACGTCGGGTCGCGAGGCGGGCTGCACGAACTGGCGCGCGTAGGCGTTGAGCGACTCGAGGTAGCGGCGCTGGCCTTCGCCGAAGATCACGTCGAAGGCGAGCGTCGACTTGCCGCTGCCCGAGACGCCGGTGATCACCGTCATGCGGTTGCGAGGCACCTCGACGTCGACGTTCTTCAGGTTGTGCTCGCGTGCGTTGTGCACGAAGATCGAATCGCGGGCGCGCTGGCGCAGCAGCGTCTGCAGCGGGGCACCGAGCTCGTCGAGCGCGGGGTCGGCCGCCACCAGCGCCACCGGTGCGGGCGGGCGTGCGGCGATCGCCGCCGACTCGGCGAGCTGCACCGCGTACTCGCGCAGCGACTGTCCGGTGACGCTGGTCGGGTGCGCGGTGATCGTCTCCGGCGTGCCGACCGCGACGATCTCGCCGCCGGCGTCGCCACCGTCCGGACCGAGGTCGATGATCCAGTCCGAGGCGCGGACCACGTCGAGGTTGTGCTCGATCACCAGCAGCGAGTGGCCCGCGGCGAGCAGCTTGCGCAGCGCCCGCAGCAGCCGCGCGACGTCGTCGAAGTGCAGGCCGGTGGTCGGCTCGTCGAACAGGAACAGCGAGCCGCGCCGGCTGCGGGCCTTGTCGTGGCCCTTGCTCGCCGCCTCGGCGAGGAAGCCCGCGAGCTTCAGGCGCTGGGCCTCGCCGCCCGACAGCGTGGGCACGGGCTGGCCGAGCCGCAGGTAGTCGAGGCCGACGTCCTCGAGCGGCTGCAGCCGGGTCGAGATCTCCCAGTCGTCGCCGAAGAAGGCGAGCGCCTCGTGCACCGTCAGCTGGAGCACGTCGGCGACCGAGCGCTCGGCGCCGCGCCCGCGGATCATCACCTCGAGGATCTCGGGCCGGTAGCGCTTGCCGTCGCAGTCGGGGCAGCGCAGGTAGACGTCGGAGAGGAACTGCATCTCGACGTGCTCGAAGCCGTTGCCGCCGCAGGTCGGGCAGCGCCCGTCGCCGGAATTGAAGCTGAAGGTGCCGGCGGTGTAGCCACGCTCCTTCGACACCTCGGCACCCGCGAAGCGCTTGCGGATCGCGTCGAACGCGCCGACGTAGCTGACCGGATTCGATCGCGTGGTCTTGCCGATCGGCGACTGGTCGACGAACACCACGTCCTCGAGCCAATCGTCGCCCAGCAGCCGGTCATACGCACCGGGGGTCTCGCTCGGCTTGCCCTTGGCCTTCAGCAGCGCCGGCAGCAGCACGTCCTGCATCAGCGTGGACTTGCCGCTGCCCGAGACGCCGGTGAGGCACACCAGCCGGCCAAGCGGGATCTCGACCGAGACGTTGCGCAGGTTGTGCTCGCGCGCGCCTTCGAGCACCAGCTTCGGGGTGGAGGCGGTGACCGGTGCGAGCTGCGTCGCCGGGATGGACTTGCGGCCGGAGAGGTAGTCGCCGGTCAGCGTCTGCGCGCGGCGCAGGCCTTCCGGCTCGCCCCAGTAGACGATCTCTCCGCCGCGCTCGCCCGGCCCGGGGCCGATGTCGAGCATGCGGTCGGCGGCGAACATCACCTGCGGATCGTGTTCGACGACGACCAGCGAGTTGCCGGCGTCGCGCAGGCGCTTCATCACGCCGATCACGCGGTTCATGTCGCGCGGGTGCAGGCCGATCGATGGCTCGTCGAGCACGAACAGCGTGTTGACCAGCGATGTGCCGAGCGCGGTGGTGAGGTTGATGCGCTGGACCTCGCCGCCGGACAGCGTGCGCGACTGCCGGTCGAGCGTGAGGTACGACAGGCCGACGTCGCCGAGGTAACGCAGGCGCGCGCGGATCTCGGTGAGCAGCAGCTCGGTCGCCTCGTCGAGCGGCGCGGGCAGGCGCAGCATGCCGAACAGGCGCGCCACGCGCTCGAGTGGCAGCAGCATCACGTCATGCACGCACAGCCCGGGCAGGGCCTGGAGCTGCGGGTCGGTCCACTCGACGCCCGAGGGCATGAAGCGGCGGTAGCGGCCGACCGCCCCGGCGCCGGTGTCGTCGAATGCGGCGTCGGCATCCGCCTCCGTGCCGATCCGCCAGAGCAGCGCGTCGGGCCGCAGCCGCGCGCCGTTGCACACCGTGCACGGCGTGTACGCGCGGTAGCGCGACAGCAGCACGCGGATGTGCATCTTGTAGGCCTTCGACTCCAGCCAGCCGAAGAAGCGGCGCACGCCGTACCACTGGCGGTTCCAGTCGCCCTTCCAGTCCTCGCCGCCCTCGATCACCCAGTCGCGGTGCTCGGGCGGCAGGTCCTTCCAGGCGATGTCGGTCGCCACGCCGCGGGTCTT
This sequence comes from uncultured Burkholderiales bacterium, assembly GCA_903898725.1. GTDB lineage: Bacteria > Pseudomonadota > Gammaproteobacteria > Burkholderiales > Burkholderiaceae_E > UBA4615. Next base: position 11,790 of record CAIUGQ010000340.1, read on the forward strand.
CGCGTACTTCAGCAGCTCGACCTGGCAGTTCCTGTAGCTCTCGGTCTGCCAGGGCTTGACCGCACCGCCGGCGAGCGTCTTCGTGCCGTCGGGGATGATCAGGCCGAGGTCGATGCCGATCACGCGCCCGAAGCCGCGGCAGGTCTCGCAGGCCCCGATGGGGGAGTTGAACGAGAACAGGCTGGGGCTCGGGTCCGAGTAGGTGATGCCGCAGTCGGCGCAGGCGAGTGCGCTGGAGTAGCGCCAGACCTCGGCGTCGGTGCCGTCGTCGGCGAGCGCATGGACCTGCATGCGGCCCGCGCCCCGGTGCAGCGCCGCCTCGAGGGCCTCGGCGACCCGGCCCTCGTCGGCGCCGGCCAGGCGCAGCCGGTCCTGGACCACGAGGAGGGTCGGCCCGACGGTGGCGCTGCCGGGCAGGCGCGCATGCACCCGGGTGTAGCCCTGCGCCAGCAGGTGCGATTCGATCTCGGCCTCGGTGAAGTTCACCGGAACCTGGACGGGGAAGGCCACGACCAGCCGCGGATCGCCGGCTGCCGCTGCCCGCGCCGTCAGCGAGGCCCGGATGCTGGCGACGGTGTCCCGCGTGACCGGGCGGCTGCACCGCCGGCAGTGCAGCCGGGCGGCCCGCGCGAACAGCAGCTTCAGGTGGTCGTTGAGCTCGGTCATCGTGCCGACGGTCGAGCGCGAGGTCCGGACCGGGTTGGTCTGGTCGATCGCGATCGCCGGCGG
>CAIUGQ010000341.1 GCA_903898725.1 uncultured Burkholderiales bacterium
GCCCCACAGGCAGGCCACGCCCGCTGCAATGGCGGCAAACGGGTTGGTGCCAGACGATCCGCACAAGCGCACCGTGGAGGTGGACGCGTTTTGTTCGTGGTCGGCGTGCAGCACAAAGATGCGGTCCAGTGCACGTTCGATCACCGGGTTCACGACGTAGGGCTCGCACGGTGTGGCAAACATCATGTGCAAGAAGTTGCCCGCGTAGCTGAGCTCGTTCTTGGGATACATAAATGGCTGGCCTACGCTGTATGTGTAGGCCATGGCCACCAGCGTGGGCAGCTTGGCGATCAGGCGGATGGCTGCGATCTCGCGGTGCTTGGGGTTATTGATGTCGGTGCTGTCATGGTAGAAGGCCGACATCGCGCCCACCAGGCCGGTGAGCACCGCCATGGGGTGGGCATCGCGGCGAAAGCCGCGCAGGAAGAACTGCATCTGCTCATTGACCATGGTGTGATTGGTCACCAGCTTGGTGAAGTCGAGCTTCTGCGTGGCGTTGGGCAACTCACCGTAGAGCAGCAGGTGGCAGGTCTCGAGGAAGTCGCAGTTGACCGCCAACTGCTCGATGGGGTAGCCGCGGTAGAGCAACTCGCCCTTGTCGCCGTCGATGTAGGTGATGGCCGACTGGCAGGAGGCGGTCGACAGGAAACCCGGGTCGTAGGTGAACATGCCCGTTTGCGCATAGAGCTTGCGGATGTCGATCACGTCCGGCCCGACGCTGCCCTGATAGACGGGCATGTCGATGCTGGGGCTGCCGTTGCTGAAGGACAGCGTGGCTTTGTTGTCGGCGAGTTTCATGGCAATTCCTCTCAGGGGTTCATGTTTTTATGGGGCGGTGTGCCGTGCCGGATGGGGTCGGCGAAGCACCTTCAAGATCTCCAGGGCTTCCGCCGATGCGGCCCTGACGTCGTCCAGTTGCTGCGGCTCCTTGCGTTGCAGCAGCAAATCGAGCAAATCGTTGTCTGACAGGTCCATCAGGTCGTCGAGACCGCGGGCCTGGCCCACCGTCACCCGACCTTCGTGTTCCTGAAAGAAGCGTTCGATGAACAGGTCGTTTTCCAGCAAGCCCCGGCGGCAACGCCACTTGAGCTTGGACAGACGCCGCTCATCGAGCAGCTCCGCGTTCATGGGTGCACTATTCATGACTGGTCCGACGCTGCCGGCCTGCGCTCAAACCGAGCGCAGCACCATCATTTCCTTGATTTTTCCAATCGCCTTGGTCGGGTTCAGCCCCTTGGGGCAGACATCGACGCAATTCATGATGGTGTGGCAACGGAACAGGCGGTAGGGGTCTTCGAGGTTGTCCAGGCGCTCGGCCGTGACCTGGTCGCGGCTGTCTGCAATGAAGCGATAGGCCTGTAGCAAGCCGGCCGGGCCGACGAACTTGTCGGGGTTCCACCAGAACGACGGGCAGCTGGTCGAGCAGCACGCGCACAGGATGCACTCGTAGAGGCCGTCGAACTCGTTGCGCTCCTCGGGGCTCTGCAGGCGCTCCTTCTCGGGCGGCGGCGTGTCGTTGATCAGGAACGGCTTGATCGAGTGGTACTGCTTGAAGAACTGCGTCATGTCGACGATCAGGTCGCGGATCACCGGCAGCCCGGGCAAGGGCTTGAGGACGATCGGCTCCTTCAGGTCGCGCAGGTTCGTGATGCAGGCCAGGCCGTTCTTGCCGTTGATGTTCATCGCATCCGACCCGCACACGCCTTCGCGGCACGAACGGCGGAACGCGATCGAATCGTCGGTGACCTGCTTGATGCGCATCAGCGCGTCGAGCAGCATCTTGTCGGTCGGCAGCAGCTCGACCGTCAGGTCCTGCATGTAGGGCTTCGCATCCTTGTCCGGGTCGTACCGGTAGATCGAGAAGCGGAGCGTGCGGGTGGCGACGGGTTTCGCACCGGCGCCCACGGGGGCATTGACGACAACTGCGTTCATCGAATCGAACTCCTGCTCAGAACGTCCGGGCCTTCGGCGCGAAGGTCTCCACGGTCAACGGCTTCATGTTGACCGGCTTGTAGTCGAGCCGGTTACCCTCGCTGTAGTACAGCGTGTGCTTGATCCAGTTGGCGTCGTCTCGGGTCGGGAAGTCGCGATGCGCATGCGCGCCACGGCTCTCCTTGCGGGCCTCGGCCGAGACGATCGTCGCCTTGGCGGTCTCGACCAGGTTGTCGAGCTCGAGCGACTCGACGCGGGCGGTGTTGAACACCTTCGACTTGTCCTTGATGTGGACCGTCTTGGCGCGCTCCGCGAGTTCCATGATCTTGGTGACGCCCTGCGACAGCAGCTCGGAGGTGCGGAACACGCTGCAGTGCGTCTGCATCGCGCGCCGGATCTCGTTGGCCACCTCCTGGGTGTTCTCGCCGGAGGTCGAGCCGTCGAGACGCGCCAGGCGCGCCAGCGACTCGTCGCCGGCCTGCGCGGGCAGGTTGCGGAAGCCCTGGTCCTTGAACTTCGCGTCGACGATGTGGTTGCCGGCCGCGCGGCCGAACACCACCAGGTCGAGCAGCGAGTTGGTGCCCAGGCGGTTGGCGCCGTGCACCGACACGCAGGCGCACTCGCCGATCGCGTACAGGCCCTCGATGATCGAGTTCGGGTTGCCGTTCTTCGGGGCCACCACCTGACCGTGGAAGTTGGTCGGGATGCCGCCCATCTGGTAGTGGATCGTCGGCACGACCGGGATCGGATCCTTGATCGGATCGACGTTGGCGAACTTGATCGCGATCTCGCGGATCGACGGCAGCTTCTTCATGATCTTCTCGGCACCGAGATGATCGAGCTTGAGCAGCACGTAGTCGCCGTCCGGGCCCGCGCCCCGGCCTTCCTTGATCTCCTGGTCCATCGAGCGCGAGATGAAGTCGCGCGGCGCCAGGTCCTTCAGGGTCGGGGCGTAGCGCTCCATGAAGCGCTCGCCGTCCTTGTTCAGCAGGATGCCGCCCTCGCCGCGCACGCCCTCGGTGATGAGCACGCCCGCGCCGGCCACGCCGGTCGGGTGGAACTGCCAGAACTCCATGTCCTCCAGCGGGATGCCGGCCCGGGCCGCCATGCCCATGCCATCGCCGGTGTTGATGAAGGCGTTCGTCGAGGCGGCCCAGATCCGGCCCGCGCCGCCGGTGGCCAGCACCGTGACCTTCGACTCGAGGACCATCACCTCGCCGGTTTCCATCTCGAGCGCGACGACGCCGACCACGGCGCCCTCGGCGTCACGCACCAGGTCGAGGACCATCCACTCGACGAAGAACTGCGTGCGAGCGCGGACATTACGCTGGTAGAGCGTGTGCAGCAGCGCGTGCCCGGTGCGGTCCGCCGCCGCGCAGGCGCGCTGGACGGGCTTCTCGCCGAAGTTGGCGGTGTGGCCGCCGAACGGCCGCTGGTAGATGGTGCCGTCGGCGTTCCGGTCGAACGGCATGCCGAAGTGCTCGAGCTCGTAGACGACCTGCGGCGCCATCTTGCACATGTACTCGATCGCGTCCTGGTCCCCGAGGTAGTCGGAGCCCTTGACGGTGTCGAACATGTGCCAGTACCAGTTGTCCTCGCTCATGTTGCCGAGGGACGCGCCGATGCCGCCCTGCGCGGCGACCGTGTGCGAGCGGGTCGGGAACACCTTGGACAGGACGGCCACGTTGTAGCCGGCCTCGGCGAGCTGCAGCGAGCAGCGCATGCCCGCGCCGCCGGCGCCGACGATGACCGCGTCGAAACGACGACGCGGCAGCCCGTTCGCGAGTTGATTCAGGACTTCAGCCAACTCAGACTCTCCAGAGAATGATCACTGCCCAGATGGCGTAACCGATCAGCGCCACCACCGTGGCAACCTGCAGCACCAGCCGAATGCCGGTCGGCTTGATGTAGTCCATGTAGATGTCGCGCACGCCGACCCAGGCGTGCCAGCTCAGCGCCAGCACGGCCAGCAGCGTGGCCACCTTCATCCAGACCGTGGAGAACATCCCGGCCCAGGAGCCGTAGTCGAGGTCACGGGTGAAGAGCACGGCGCCCAGCAGCAGCAGCGTGTAGGCGAGCAGCACGACGGCCGAGACGCGCTGCGCGAGCCAGTCGCGCAGGCCGTAGTGGGCGCCGACGACGATTCGACGAGTGGTCATCTCAGAAGGCTCCGAACAGCTTGAGGGCGAGCACGGCGGTGAGTGCGACGGTGATCCCGAGCACGGCGAGCGCCGAGGTGCGCGAGGCCTCCTTCTGGATGCCGACGTGCCGATCGAGCAGCAGGTAGCGGATCCCGGCGACCGCGTGGTGCACGAACGCCCAGATCAGCACCAGCAGGACCAGCTTGCCGGGAATGCTGCCGACGATCGCGCGGTACGACTGGAAGCTGATTTCGCTGGTGAGGCTCTCCTGGAGCAGGTAGAGCGAGAACGGGATGCCCAGCAGGAAGAGAAGCGCGCCGCTGATGCGGTGCAGGATCGAGACGATGCCGGCCGGCGGAAGCCGATACGACACGATCTGGTTGACGCCGATGTTGCGGTACTGCGGTCGCGCTTTCTGGGCTGCGATGTCGGCCATGGATGCCTCGGACTGTGCTCTTGGTGACTGGGGACGCTCGGGCACGCCGGAGGTTGCAGGAACGGCCGCCGCGCGAGCGGACAGACCCCCTCACCCCCGACCTCCCCGTTTATTCGGTCGGGCAAAACCGCATCATTCTGACGTAAATCTCGCGTTGCACCAATTCTCAACTCAGCTCGTTGAAATAGTGATGGTGGTCGGTCCGATACCAGCCCCGCCGCACCTCGACCGGCTTGTCGCCGTATGTCGAGGACACACGGTCGACAAGCAGCAGCGGCTCGCCGACGGCGACGCCGAGCGCACGGGCCTCGGTCTCGCCGGCGGCCACTGCGCGCAGCCGTTCGCTCGCACGGATCATCCTGGTGCCGAACTCGGTCTCGAGCAATGCGTAAAGGGGACCGCTGTACGCGGTGAGCCGCTCGGCGGTCAGCCCGCGGAAGGTCTGGCCGGGCAGCCAGATCTCCTCGAGCACGATCGGCACCGTGTCGAACTCGAGCAGGCGCCGGATGGTGACGGCCGTGTCGCCGGCCTTCATCTCGAGCGCACGGGCGATCTCGAGCGGTGCGCGCAGCCGACGGCACTCGAGGAACCGGCTGCTCGGCTGGCGGGGTTCGCCGCCGTCGTCGGGCCGCAGCCGCAGGAAGCGGATCTGTGCCCGGGTCTCCTGGTGGCTCGCGACGAAGGTGCCGCGTCCCTGGCGGCGGACCAGCAGGTTCTCCGCGGACAGCGCATCGATCGCCTTGCGGACCGTGCCCTGGCTGACGCCGTAGCGTGCCGCCAGATCGATCTCGCTCGGAATGGCCTCGCCGGGGCGCCATTCGCCCGCCTGAAGGCAGTGCACCAGCCGATCGCGGATCTGCCGGTAGAGCGGGCTGAACGTGACCGAGCTCATGCTACGGATATGAGCATGCCGGACCACGCTTGTCCAGTAACTGATGTCTTATATAAGTTATAGCTCCAGGTTGACAGGGGCAGGTGTCGCTCCTACACTCGCGCTCGACCCCGAAGTCCCCTCCTGACTCCTTCGAAGGACGACCATGACCAAGCCCGCCAAACGCGTCGCCGTGACCGGTGCCGCCGGCCAGATCGGCTACTCGCTGCTGTTCCGGATCGCCAACGGCGACATGCTCGGCAAGGACCAGCCGGTGATCCTGCAGCTGCTCGAGATCCCCGACGAGAAGGCGCAGAAGGCGCTGCGCGGCGTGATGATGGAGCTCGAGGACTGCGCGTTCCCGCTGCTCGCCGGAATGACCGCGCACGGCGACCCGGCCACGGCCTTCAAGGATGCGGACTACGCGCTGCTGGTCGGCGCACGGCCCCGCGGCCCCGGCATGGAGCGCAAGGACCTGCTGGCCGCCAACGCCCAGATCTTCACCGCGCAGGGCAAGGCCCTCAACGCCGCCGCGAGCCGGGACGTCCGCGTGCTGGTCGTCGGCAACCCCGCCAACACCAACGCGTACATCGCGATGAAGTCGGCGCCGGACCTGCCGAAGAAGAACTTCACCGCGATGCTGCGCCTGGACCACAACCGTGCGCTCTCGCAGATCGCGGCGAAGACCGGCAAGCCGGTCGCGGCGATCGAGAAGCTCTGCGTCTGGGGCAACCACTCGCCGACGATGTACGCCGACTACCGGTTCGCCACCCTCGGCGGCCAGTCGGTCAAGGCGATGATCAACGACGACGCCTGGAACAAGGACACCTTCCTGCCGACGGTGGGCAAGCGTGGCGCGGCGATCATCGAGGCGCGCGGGCTGTCGTCGGCGGCCTCCGCCGCGAACGCCGCGATCGACCACATGCGCGACTGGGCCCTGGGCACGGGCGGCAAGTGGACGACGATGGGCATCCCGTCGGACGGCTCGTACGGCATCCCGCAGGACGTGATGTACGGCTACCCGGTGATCTGCGCGAACGGCGAATACACGATCGTGCAGGGCCTGGAGGTCGACGCGTTCAGCCGCGAGCGCATGGACTTCACGCTCAAGGAGCTGCTCGAGGAGCGCGACGGCGTCTCGCACCTGCTGCCCTGATCGCACGCGGGACCGGTGCGACGCTCACCGGGCCCGGACCCGCGGGCACTGCCCGCGGGTCGCCGTCCGACGCCGGATTTCCACCAGACGCATGCCGGTGCGGCGCGCGACCCCTCGGCGAGGGACAATGACGGTTTCGCGCCATCTGGAGACGCATCCGTGACCCCCTCCTCCCGTTCCGCCCCTCGCCTCCTCGCCGTCCTGACGGCGTGCACGGTGCTCCTGTCGACCGCCCAGGCCCAGGACGCGAAGCCCGCGCCCAAGGCCGCGCAGACCGCGCCGAAGGCGGCCCCGACCAAGCCTGCGCCCAAGCGCCCGGCCAACGTGCCGCCGCCGACCACCGCCGAGCAGATGGCGGACCTGCCCCACGCCGACGAGGAACAGCGCCAGGCCGCCACCCTCGTGCACTACGGCAAGTACGTCTGCGACGAGAAGTTCGAGGTGTTCGTCGAGCGCAACCCGGTGTTCGACGGGTACGTGGACGTCCGCTACAAGAAGGACGTGTGGGTCATGAAGCCGGTCGCCTCCAAGACCGGTGCCGTGCGTCTCGAGGACACCCGTGGCCGCGTGCTGCTGGTCCAGATCCCGTTCAAGTCGATGCTGCTGAACACCCAGACCGGGCAGCGCATCGTGGACTCCTGCCAGCACGACATGCAGCGTGGCGCCGAGGCGGAGGCGAAGACCTCGGGCGCACCCGTGGAGCGCACGCTCGACGCCCCGCCGACCGCGAAGCAGTAGGCCCCGCACGCATGCCCGAGCGCGCCGTCCGCCGCCCCGCCGCAGCCGCTCTGCTGGCGGCCGCGTGCCTGGTCCCCGCCCAGGCCGACGCGCACCCGAAGCGACGCGCCGGGCTCTGGGAGGTGCGCAGCGTCAACGCCGACTCGATCGGCATGCCGCCGACCCGGTTCTGTGTCGGCGACCAGACCGACAGTGCCCGCGCCCATCTCGACCGCAGTCCCGGGGCTCGCGGCTCCTGCACCCTGGGCGAGTTCGTCCGCTCGGGCGAGGCCTGGGTCGCCGAGTCGGTCTGTCGCGAGGGCAAGTCGACCGTGACCGGCCGTGCGGTGGCGACCGGTGACTTCGAGAACGAGTATCGGATCGACACGATCGTCACGCACGGCACCCCCGGCGCGGCGGGCCGGCGCGAGGACCGCGAGGCGGTCGTCGCACGCTGGCTCGGTCCGTGCGATCCCGGTCAGCGCCCGGGCGACCTGGTCGTGCCCGGCATGGGCACGCTGAACATGGACGACGGCACCTTCCGCGCCGAACCGCCGTCGCGTGCGGCCCGCGGACCCGCGCCGGCCCGCCCGGTCCAGCCCCCCTCGCCGGCCCAGCCGGCGGGCGGCGTGACCCCGCGCTGAACCGCTTCACCGCCCACCCGACCTGCAGCACCCGACCGAACACCCAACCGTCCACTCCCCCAGAGGCAACGACATGGCACACAACGCGTTCAAGACCCTGAAGGATCTGAAGCTGAAATCCGGCAAGTCCGGCAGCTTCTACTCCCTCCCCGCGCTCGCGAAGACCTTTCCGAACGTCAAGCGCCTGCCGGTGTCGATCCGGATCGTGCTGGAGGCGGTGCTGCGCAACGTCGACGGCAAGAAGGTCACCGAGCAGCACGTCGAGCAGCTCGCCAACTGGCGCCCGGTGGACAAGCGCACCGACGAGATCCCGTTCATCGTCGCGCGCGTCGTGCTGCAGGACTTCACCGGCGTGCCGCTGCTGGCCGATCTCGCGGCGATGCGCAGCGTCGCCTCGAAGATGGGCAAGGATCCGAAGCGGATCGAGCCGCTGGTGCCGGTCGACCTGGTGGTCGACCACTCGGTGATGATCGATCACTACGGCACGCCCGATTCGCTCGACCTGAACATGAAGCTCGAGTTCCAGCGCAACGCCGAGCGCTACCAGTTCATGAAGTGGGGCATGCAGGCCTTCGACACCTTCAAGGTCGTGCCCCCCGGCATCGGCATCGTCCACCAGGTGAACCTGGAGTACCTGGCGCGCGGCGTGCACGC
>CAIUGQ010000342.1 GCA_903898725.1 uncultured Burkholderiales bacterium
CGAGCTCGGGCTGGTCGCCGGCGGGCGGCTGCAGGACCTGCGGCGCGCCGGTCCGAGGCTGCTCGCATTCGGACTCATCGCGCCGCCGCTGCTGGCGCTGGTGGGCGGCGTGATCGGGCTGGCGCTCGGACTCTCGGTGGCCGGTGTCGCGACGCTCGCGACGCTCGCCGCGAGCGCCTCCTACATCGCCGCGCCCACGGCGATGCGGATCGCCGTGCCGCAGGCCAACCCGTCGCTGTCGATCGGCCTGGCGCTCGGCGTGACCTTCCCGTTCAACGTGGTGGTCGGCATCCCGCTCTACATCGAACTCGCGCGCCGGGCCACCGGCTGAGCGCCCCCGCGGCCCGAGGACACCTCATGCAGACTCACGAGCGCAAGCTGCTCACCATCATCACGGAAGCCGCGATCGAGCGGGCACTGATCGCCGATGCGCGCGGCTTCGGCGCACACGGCTACACGGTGCTCGATGTGCGCGGCGGCGGTCCGGGCGGCGAGCGGGAAGGGGCCTGGGAGGCCGATCGCTCGATCGAGATGCAGGTGGTGTGCGCGGCCGACGTCGCCGAGAAGATCGCCGAGCACGTGCTCGCGCACTACGCCCCGAACTACGCGGTCGCCCTGTACCTGTCGGACGTGCGCGTGTTCCGGGCGCAGAAGTACTGAGGCCGCCCCCGGCGTCAGCCGGGCGGGACCAGCGACGCGGGCATCGGCGGGATGTCGCTGTCGTCGTCGTCGGCCACCGCGGTGAACGGATCGAAGCCCGGCATCGCGATGAGGTCGGTCACCCCGACGTCGACCCCGGCCTGGAACAGCAGCGTGCTGACCTGGCCACGGTGGTGCGTCTGGTGGTTGAAGAGGTGCGACAGCAGCGGCCCGACCTGGCGCTGGAAGCGCTCGCCACCCATGTTCCGGTAGCCGATCACGCGATCGAGGTCGTTGAAGATCAGCTCCTCGCTCCAGGCGACGATCAGGTCGTCGAGCCGCTCCCGCAGCCCCTGCAGCGTCGGCAGATCCTCGGCGAGCGTGTCGCGCAGCGTTGTCGGGCGAGGCAGCCAGTCGTCGGCCTCGTGCAGTCGCGACCAGTTGCCGGCCGACTGGAAGCGGCGCAGCCAGAGGCAGTCGGTGGTCGCGAGATGGTTGAGGGTGCCGAGGATCGAGCCGAAGAACGCGCCTCGGTCGGCGGCGAGCGCCGCCGCGTCGAGCGTCGCTGCGGCGGCGTGGAGCCGCTGGTTCATCCAGCGGTTGTAGTCGGCCATCAGCCGGACGTGTCTGAGCGCATCCATGGGTCGTCGGACTCTCTCAGGTTTCGCGCTTGAGCGCGGGGAACAGGATCACGTCGCGAATGCTCGGGCTGTCGGTGAGCAGCATCACCAGGCGATCGATGCCGATGCCGCAGCCGCCGGTGGGCGGCATGCCGTGCTCGAGCGCGCGCACGTAGTCGGCGTCGTAGAACATCGCCTCGTCGTCGCCGGCCTCCTTGGCCTCGACCTGCGCGCGAAAGCGCGCGGCCTGGTCCTCGGGATCGTTCAGCTCCGAGAACCCGTTGGCGATCTCGCGGCCGGTGCAGAACAGCTCGAAGCGCTCGGTGATGCCGGGCCGCGTGTCGGACTCGCGGGCGAGCGGCGACACCTCGACCGGGTAGTCGATGATGAAGGTCGGTGCCCAGAGCTTCGACTCGGCGGTCTCCTCGAACAGCGCGAGCTGCAGTGCGCCGAGCCCGGCGTTGCGATGGCGCGGATCGTCGACGTTCACGCCGAAGCCCTTCAGCGCGGCGCGCACGAAGGCCGCATCAGCGAGCTGCGCGTCGGTGTAGTCGGGCGCGTGGGCGCGGATCGCCTCGACGATGGTCATCCGCGCGAACGGGGCGCCGAGGTCGAGCTCGCGGCCCTGGTAGCTCACGGTGGTGCCGCCGGTGGCCGCGCGGGCGGCGTCGCGGATCACCTGCTCGGTGAAGTCCATGATCCACCGGTAGTCGGTGTAGGCCGCGTAGAACTCCATCATCGTGAACTCGGGGTTGTGGCGCGGGCTGATCCCCTCGTTGCGGAAGTTCCGGTTGATCTCGAACACCCGCTCGAAGCCGCCGACCACCAGGCGCTTGAGGTAGAGCTCGGGTGCGATCCGCAGGAACATCTGCTGATCGAGCGCGTTGTGATGGGTGATGAAGGGCTTGGCCGCGGCGCCACCCGGAATCGGCTGCAGCATCGGCGTCTCGACCTCGAGGAAGTCGGCGTCGGTCATCGTGCGGCGGATCGCCGAGACGATGGTGCTGCGGGCGCGGAAGGTGTCGCGGGCCGCCTCGTTCGAGATCAGGTCGACGTAGCGCTGGCGGTAGCGCTGCTCCTGGTCGGCCAGGCCGTGGAACTTGTCGGGCAGCGGGCGCAGCGATTTCGCGAGCAGGCGCAGGCCCGCGACGCGCACCGACAGCTCGCCCTTCATGGTGCGGAACAGCGTGCCTTCGGCCGCGACGATGTCGCCGAGGTCCCAGTGCTTGAAGGCCTCGTGCGCCTCGGCGCCCACGCCTTCGTCGTTGATCCAGAGCTGCAGGCGCCCGGTCGAATCCTGCACCGTCGCGAAGCTCGCCTTCCCCTGGACGCGCTTGAGCACCATGCGGCCGGCGATCGAGACGGCGACCCGCGCCTGCTCCAGGGCCTCGCGCGTGGTGTCGGCATGCGCGGCGAGCAGCGGCGCGGCCCGGTCGGCGGGCACGAAGTCGTTCGGGAAGGGCTGGCCGGCCGCGCGCAGCTTCGCGAGCTTCGCGCGGCGCTCGGCCATCACGTGGTTCTCGTCGACCGCTGACGCGGTGTGCTCGGCGGTGCCGACCGGCTGCTGTTCCAAGGCTCGTTCCCCTGCGGGCCCGCGACGGGGCGCGGGCGGATGTCGAAGCGTCCGGCTGTCAGACGCCCTGTTTCAGGCTGGCGGTGATGAAGGTGTCGAGGTCGCCGTCGAGCACCGCGCGGGTGTTGCTGATCTCGACGTTGGTCCGCAGGTCCTTGATCAGCGACTTGTCCAGGATGTAGGACCGGATCTGGTGACCCCAGCCGATATCGGTCTTGCCGGCCTCGACCTTGTCCTGCTCGGCGCGCCGCTTGCGCAGTTCGAGATCGAACAGGCGGGCGCGCAGCTGCTTCATTGCCTCGTCCTTGTTGCGGTGCTGCGAGCGGTCGTTCTGGCACTGCACCACCGTGTTGGTGGGCAGGTGCGTGATGCGCACCGCCGACTCGGTCTTGTTGACGTGCTGGCCGCCCGCGCCCGAGGCACGGAAGACGTCGATGCGAAGGTCCGCGGGGTTGATGTCGATCTCGATCGAATCGTCGACCTCGGGGTAGACGTAGACGGAGGCGAACGAGGTCTGGCGCATGTCGCCCGCGCCGAACGGCGACTTGCGCACCAGGCGGTGCACGCCGGTCTCGGTGCGCAGGTGGCCGTAGGCGTGGTCGCCGTCGACGCGGATCGTGGCGCCCTTGATGCCCGCGGTCTCGCCGGCCGACTCCTCGAGGACCTCGACGGTGAAGCCCTTGCGCTCGCAGTAGCGAAGGTACTGGCGCAGCAGCATCTGCGCCCAGTCCTGGGCCTCGGTGCCGCCGGCACCCGACTGGATCTCGACGAAGCAGGGGCTCGCGTCGAGCTCGCCCGAGAACATCCGACGGAACTCGAGCGTCTCGACGCGCTCGCGCAGCGCAGCGACGTCGGTCTCGATGGCGAGGAGGGTCGACTCGTCGCCTTCCTCGCGGGCCATCGCGAAGAGCTCACCGCCATCGATCAGGCCCGATTCGATCGACGCGATGCCCTCGACGACCAACTCGAGCGACTTCTTCTCGCGCCCGAGGTCCTGGGCGAGCTTCGGATCGTTCCAGATGTCCGGCGACTCGAGGCGTTCGCTGACCTCCTCGAGACGCTCCTTCTTCAGATCGTAGTCAA
>CAIUGQ010000343.1 GCA_903898725.1 uncultured Burkholderiales bacterium
CTGGGGGTGGGCTTCGGGCTGAGGATGGACGGGCTGGCGCTGATGTTCGTCGGCCTCATCCTGGGCATCGGCCTGCTGATCGTGCTGTACGCGCGCTGGTACCTGTCGCCCGAGGAGCGCTCACCGCGCTTCTTCGCGCTGCTGCTGGCCTTCATGGGCGCGATGCTCGGCATCGCCCTGTCCGACAACCTGATCCTGCTGGCGATCTTCTGGGAGCTGACGAGCCTCACCTCGTTCCTGCTGATCGGCTTCTGGCAGCACCGGGCCGATGCGCGCGAAGGCGCGCGGATGGCGCTGACGATCACCGGCACCGGCGGCCTGGCGCTGCTCGCCGGCGTGCTGCTGCTCGGCTGGATCGCCGGCGGCTGGGACCTCGACACCGTGCTGGCCGCCGGCGACCGGGTGCGGGCGCACGCGCTCTATCCGGTGTGCCTGCTGCTGATCCTCGCCGGCGCGTTCACCAAGTCGGCGCAGTTCCCGGTCCACTTCTGGCTGCCGCACGCGATGGCCGCGCCCACGCCGGTGTCGGCCTACCTGCACTCGGCGACGATGGTCAAGGCGGGACTCTTCCTGCTCGCGCGGCTCTATCCGGTGCTCTCGGGCACCGAGCTCTGGTTCTTCACGGTGACCGGCATCGGTGCGGCGACATTGCTCACCGGGGCGTGGCACGCGATCTTCCAGCACGACCTCAAGGGTCTGCTCGCCTACTCGACGATCAGCCACCTCGGTCTGATCACCATGCTCTTCGGCCTGAACACGCAGCTCGCCGCCGTCGCCGCCGTCTTCCACCTGCTGAACCACGCGACCTTCAAGGCCTCGCTCTTCATGGCGGCGGGCATCATCGACCACGAGACCGGCACGCGCGACATGCGGCGCATCAACGGCCTGCGCAAGTGGATGCCGGTGACCGCGACGCTCGCGATCGTCGCGTCGGCCGCGATGGCCGGGGTGCCGCTGCTCAACGGCTTCCTGTCGAAGGAGATGTTCCTGGCCGAGACGCTGGCGGTCGAGGGCCACCACGCGGTGCGCTTCCTCGTGCCGGCCGCGGCGGCGCTCGCCACCGCGCTGTCGGTCGCGTACTCGGTGCGCTTCGTGCACGACGTGTTCTTCAACGGCGAGCCGGTGAACCTGCCGCGCACGCCGCACGAGCCGCCACACTGGATGCGCGTGCCGGTCGAGCTGCTGGTGGTGCTGTGCCTGCTGGTCGGCCTGCTGCCCACGCTGACCATCGGCCCGCTGCTGGCATTGGCCTCGCGCGACGTGCTCGGCGGCACGCTCCCCGAGTACTCGCTCGCGATCTGGCACGGCTGGAATGCGCCGCTCGCGTTCAGCCTGGGCGCGCTCGCCGGCGGCACGCTGCTGTACTTCTGGCTGGCCCGCCGCGGCCACCTGCACGACGTGGCCGACGAGAGCGGTGCGGGCAAGCGCGGCTTCGAACGTGCGGTCGCCGCGCTGGTCGCGACCGCTCGCGCGGTCACCGGCGCGCTCGACGCGGGCGGGGCGCGGCGCATGCTGCTGCTGGCCGTGAGCGTCGCGATCGCGGCCGGCGGCCTGCCGTGGATGCTCGGTGCGTCGCCCTTCGAGGGCGTCGGCGCCGGTCCGTTCGACGAGCTGTCCGTCGGGCTGCTCGCGGTCTGGGTGATCGGCGTGGCCGCAGTGCTGGGGACGGTGGGCTTCGCGCACGAGCGGCTGGTCGCGCTGGTCGCGGTCGGCGCCGTCGGGCTGGTGGTGAGCCTCGCGTTCGTCTGGTTCGGCGCACCCGACCTGGCCCTCACGCAGCTGCTGGTGGAGGTCGCGACGACGCTGCTGATGATGCTGTCGCTGCGCTACCTGCCGCCCGCCTCGCCGCGCGAGACCGACGACCGGCGCAAGCTGCGCGACGCCGCACTGGCCGGCGTGGCCGGCATCGGGCTCGGCGCCCTCGCCTGGGCAGTGATGACGCGCCCCTTCGACGCGTCGATCGCGCCGTGGTTCATCGAACGGGCGCTGCCCGAGGGCGGCGGAACGAATGCGGTCAACGTGATCATCGTCGACTTCCGCGGGCTCGACACCTTCGGGGAGATGACGGTGATGCTGGTCGCAGGGCTCGTGATCCACGCGCTGATCGCGCGGATCGCGCTGCCGGCGGTGTCGGGGCCGGCCCGGGCGGGCGAAGCCTCCGGCGAACGTCGCCACCCGATGATGTTCGCGACGCTGGCCCGTGCGCTGCTGCCGTTCGCGCTGCTGGTGGCGGCCTACTTCTTCCTGCGGGGCCACAACCTGCCGGGCGGAGGCTTCATCGCCGGACTGATCGCCGCGATCGCGCTGCTGATGCAGGCGGTCGCCGCCGGACCCGCCGCGGGGCGGCCCGGCACCGACCCGGCGGCGATCGTCGCCCGTCGCCTGGACCGGCTGCACCTGACGCTGGGTGCGGGCCTGCTGATCGCCTGCCTGACCGGACTCGGCGCCTGGCTGTTCGGCTACCCGTTCCTCACCAGCACCTTCGCGCATCCGGTGCTGCCGTGGGTGGGCGAGGTGCCGCTCGCGAGCGCGGCCGCCTTCGACCTCGGCGTGTTCCTCGCGGTCGTCGGCGCGACGGTGCTCGCGCTCACCGGCATCGGGCGTCTCGCCCGCAGGGAGCACTGAGATGGCCCTGCTGATGGCAGTCGGGATCGGCGTGCTCGCCGCCGCCGGCATCTACCTGCTGCTGCGTCCGCGCACCTTCGACACGATCCTCGGGCTGACGCTGCTGTCCTACGCGGTGAACCTGTTCATCTTCTCGATGGGCCGGCTGACCGTCGGGCGCGCACCGATCGTCGAGGCCGGCGGCTCGGGCTACGCCGACCCGCTGCCCCAGGCACTGGTGCTGACCGCCATCGTCATCAGCTTCGCGATGACCGCGCTGCTGCTGGTGCTGGCGGTGCGCGCGAACGCGGCGAGCGGCGACGACGACGTCGACGGCGGCGATCCACCCGCGGGCGGGGACGGCACGCGATGAACCACGCGCCGATCGTCCCGATCGTGCTGCCGGCGCTGGCCGC
>CAIUGQ010000344.1 GCA_903898725.1 uncultured Burkholderiales bacterium
CTCAGCGTTCGCCGGCCAGATGTCGAAGGGACTTCTTGAAGCATGGCGCAGGGCTCCTGGTGATCGGTCTCACGCCGATTTCGATGCGATCCGTTCCTTCGGCCGCACGACAGTCTAGCTTGGCGCGGATCTCCGCGGGCGCGCATTTTTCCGACTGCCCCTACCTCGCCGCCGAGACACTTGGCTGGGGCCAGTCCGGCGTTCGGCTGCGAGCCGGCCTGAAGCCCCTCACCTCAACCCCATGCAGTTCGCATAGAACGTCGTCGTCGCCGGCCAGTCGGAGAAGATGCCGATGACGCCGACCTCGCGCGCGAGCACGTCGATCACCTCGAACACGTCGCCCTCGGTTTGGATGGCTGCGTCGAAGGTCTGGAAGAAGAAGCCGTTGCGGCCGTCGGCGAGGATGCCGGAGCGCTCGAGCGACCAGGCGATCAGCTCGAGGCCGGCCGCCTTCGCGCGACGCGCGTAGTCGGACGGCACGATGCGGCCGGCCGCATCGACCGACAGCAGCGCGAAGACCGGTGGCGCGACGATCCGGACGCCTTGCGCCCGGTAGCGTGCGAGCTCGGCGGCCGTGGGCAGGCCCGCGACGCGGGTCGCGCCGTCGAGGAGGACGGCCTGCCGTCCGAACGCGGGCTCGGTGTTCACCCACTGCAGCACGTCGCGCAGGTCGAAGGACTGCGGCCAGACGTCGGCGGGCGGCACACCAGCAGCCTTGTACTCGTCGATCAGCTTCTGGGCATAGGCCTCGCGGGTGAAGCCCTCGAACGGCATCGCGACACTGGGGCGCTTGAGCTCGGGCGTCATCTTCACGCCGAGCCGCTTGAACAGCTCGATGCTCTCGCGGTGGGTGAGCAGCGTGCCGCTGCTCGGGCCCGAGTACAGGTCGGTGCGCCACCGTGCGGTGCCGCCGAGGTAGGCCTCGGGCGTGCGGGCGGTGGGATCGAAGGCGTCCATCTTGCCGCGCAGGGTCCTGAACTCGGCGAGAGTGATGTCGCTGGTGCGGCACTCGGCGCTCGCTGGCGTCAGCACCTTGCCGCTCGCATCGAGCACGGCCGGGGTGAACGGCTTCGTGCACTTCGAGGCGAGCGGCGTGACGAGGATGTCGGTGGTCGTGTGCAGGTCGTCCTGCGCATGGCGGCAGACGAGCGCGTGGTCCTTGGTGAAGGTCACGTCGCACTCGACGATGCCGGCGCCCATGCGAGCCGCGGCGATGTACGAC
This sequence comes from uncultured Burkholderiales bacterium, assembly GCA_903898725.1. Classification (GTDB taxonomy): domain Bacteria; phylum Pseudomonadota; class Gammaproteobacteria; order Burkholderiales; family Burkholderiaceae_E; genus UBA4615. Next base: position 1,223 of record CAIUGQ010000344.1, read on the forward strand.
TCGGCGGTGTGCTCGGGGAACTGCAGGGGCGCACCGCGATGGCCGATGGAGAAGTCGCGCGGGGTGAATCCGCTGCGACGCGTGCACTGCTGCAGCGTCTGCCTGAGCGGGCCCTCGCGCAGGTCGTCGACGAGGAAGAACGGGCGCGGGCCGAGCTGCACGGTGGCGGGCCGCTCGGCGGCGGCGACCCGGGGCGGGAGCGGGATGCCGTCGTCGCGGGCCCCGGCAGCGGAAGTGAACGACGCCGAACAGACGGCGACGGCGATCGTGACGAGCAGTGCGCGCATGGCAGCCCCTGGTCGGGACAGGCGTCGCGTCGGACGGCAGGACACCGCCCCGACCCGCCTGCGCGCAGAGCCTACCGCGCCGAGGTGGCAGGCGGGTGAAGCCGCCCGGCGCAGTGCACCGGGCGCGGCATCGGCCGCGCGGCACGCCTGCCGACGTCGATCCTGCGCGCCACGCTAGTCCAGCGAGAGCTTCGCCTGCCTGATCACCGCTGCGAACTTCGCCGACTCGCTGGTCACGAAGCCCGAGAACTGCTCGGGCGTGGTCGGGAACGGCTCGTAGCCGAGCGTCGCGAAGCGCTCCTTGAAGTCGGGCTCGGCGAGGGCGGCGTCGACGTCGCGGCGGATCTTCTCGGCGATCGGGCGCGGCGCGCCGCGCGACAGCGCGACGGCGGTCCAGCCGGTCAGCGCGTAGCCGGCCGGTCCGCCCGATTCGGCCACGGTGGGGACGTCGGGGAACGTGCCCTGGCGGGTCGGCGCGGTGACAGCGATGAAGCGCACCCGGCCGCCGCGCAGCATCGGCCCCGCAGTCGCGAGCGAGCCGAGCGCGAAGTTCAGCTCACCGTTGGCGACCGCGGCGTACAGCATCGAGGTCTCCTTGTAGATCACATGCTGCATCTGCGTGCGCGTCATCGATTCGAGCAGCGCCGAGCCGAGGTGGACCGGATTGCCGACCGACCACGAGCCGTAGTTCAGCATCCCGGGCCGGGCGCGCGCGTCCGCCACGATGTCGCCGACGGTCCGGTACGGCGAGCCCGCCGCGACGACGACGAAGAAGTAGGTCCTGAAGAGCGGCGCGATGACGTCGAAGTCCTTCGCGGCGTCGTAGGGCAGCCGGTTGAACAGGTGCGGATAGGCGGCGAGATGCACGTTGTCGAGCTGGATCAGGTCATGGGCGTCGCCCTGCGCGCGCTTGAACTGCTCGATCGCGATGAAGCCGTTGGCGCCCGGCTTGTTCTCGACGATGACCGGCTTGCCCCACTTCTTCTGGAGCTTGTCGGCGAGCATCCGCAGCACGGTCTCGGGGCCGGAGCCGACCGGAAACGGTGTGGTGATCCGCACGGACTTGGTCGGGAAGTCGGCGCTCGGAGATGGGGTCTGGCCCCGGGCGGTGTGCGATGCCGCGAGCGCGGCGGACGCGAGGGCGGCACGCAGCGTCGTGCGTCGGTTCATGTCGGCGTCTCCTCGGGGGTCAGTCGATGTACTTCAGGCCCGCGGCCGCCAGCGGGCCGCGCATCGCATACATGTCGAGCCCGAGCACGCCGGCGGCGAGCTTCGCGCGCTTGTCGGCCTCGAGACGCTCGCGCTGCAGCGCCGCATCCGCCACCGCGGCGACCGTGTCGGCCGGCACGCAGCACACCCCGTCGTCGTCGGCGACGATCGCGTCGCCGGGCATCACCGACAGGCCCGCACAGACGACCGGCACGTTCACCGAACCGAGCGTGGCCTTGATCGTCCCGCGCGCGCTGACCGCCCGGCTCCAAACCGGAAAGCCCATCTCGGCCAGCGCCCGGACGTCGCGCACGCCGGCGTCGATGACCAGCGCCCGCGCACCGCGCGCCTTGAAGCTGGTGGCGAGCAGGTCGCCGAAGTAGCCGTCGGTGCACTCGGAGGTGACCGCCGCGACGACGACGTCGCCCGGCCGGATCTGCTCGGCGACGACATGCAGCATCCAGTTGTCGCCGGGCTGCAGCAGCACGGTCACCGCGGTGCCGCTGACCTGCGCGCCCGGCCAGATCGGCCGCATGTAGGGCCGCATCAGTCCGACGCGCCCCTGCGCCTCGTGGACGGTGGCCGCGCCGAACGCGGCGAGGCGGTCGGTGGCGTCGCGCGGTGCGCGCCGGATGCTGCGGTGGACGACACCGAGCTCGTACATGGATCCGCTCCTCTTCGCGATGGGCGTGGGGTGGGCGTGGGATGGGCGTGGGATGGATGCGGCGTCGCGGTCAGCGGCCGCGAGCCGCGAGCAGTGCGTCGAGCCGCGGGAACACCCGCCGCGCATTGCCTTCGTAGATCTGGTGGCGCGCGTCGGCATCGAGCCCGGGCGCCGCCTCGACATAGCGTCGCGTGTCGTCGTAGTGGAAGCCGGTCTCGGGGTCGATGCCCCGCACGGCCCCGATCATCTCGGAGGCGAACAGGATGTTCTTCACCGGAATCACCCGCGTGAGCAGGTCGATGCCGGGCTGGTGATAGACGCAGGTGTCGAAGAACACGTTCTCGAGCAGGTGCTCGCGCAGCGGCGGCTTGCCGAGCTCCTGGGCGAGGCCGCGAAAGCGTCCCCAGTGGTACGGCACCGCGCCGCCCCCGTGCGGGATCAGGAAGCGCAGCGTCGGGAAGTCGCGGAACAGCTCGCTCGTCAGGCACTGCATGAACGCCGTGGTGTCAGCGTTCAGGTAGTGGGCGCCGGTGGTGTGGAAGCAGGCGTTGCAGCTCGTCGAGACATGAATCATCGCGGGGATGTCCAGCTCGACCATCCGCTCGTAGAGCGGATACCAGTGCCGATCCGACAGGGGCGGGCTCGTCCAGTGGCCCCCCGACGGATCGGGATTGAGGTTGATGCCGACGAAGCCGTATTCGCGCACGCAGCGCTCGAGCTCGGGAATGCAGCTCGCCGGATCGACGCCGGGCGACTGCGGCAGCATCGCGGCGCCGACGAAGCGGTCCGGGAACATGCGGACCACGCGATGGATCATCTCGTTGCAGATCGACGCCCAGGTCGACGAGGTCTGGAAGTCGCCGAGGTGATGCGCCATGAAGCTCGCGCGCGGACTGAAGACGGTCAGGTCCAGGCCGCGCTCGTCCATCTTCGCGAGCTGGTTGCGCTCGATCGACTCGCGCAGCGCATCGTCGCCGATCTGCAGCGACGACGCGCTCGGCCCGGCGCCGGGCTGTCCGATCGCGGCGACCTGCGCGGCGCGCCAGAGCTCGAGCGCCTTCGGCGCGGTGGTGAAGTGCCCGTGGACGTCGATGATCATGTGTGCCTGCCTGCCCAGATCGATCGCGGCACGTAGACCTCGCCGCGCATGAGGAGCCGCGCGGTGCGCAGCAGTCCGGCCCGCGGCAGCGCGCCCGGGTCGTCGGGATCCCGTGCGAGCCGCACGCTGAACTCGCCCGACGGATGCTCGACGGACACCGTCGTCGACGGCCCCTGCGTCACGCTCGCGAGGCCCTCGGTCACGCTGCCCGGCAGCACGCAGGCCGTCGCGACGGTGACCGCGGCCAGCACGCCGATCGCGTCGTGGCAGACGTGCGGGATGAAGCAGCGCGTGCCGATCGAGCCACCGGCGGCGGGGGCCGACACCAGGCACATCTTCGGGTAGCTCAGCGGGCCGACGTCGCCGAGCCCCATCGCATGGCCGGCGGCGATGCGCAGCCGCTCGAGCCTCGCCTTGAGTTCGACATCGGCATCGAGGGCGGCGACGCTCTCGCGTCCGGTACGGCCGATGTCGGTCGCGCGCAGCAGCACCATCGGCATGCCGTTGTCGATGCAGGTGAGCTCGATGCCGTCGATCTGATCGAGCACGCGGCCGGTGGGCAGCAGGCCGCTGCACACCGAGCCGGCGGTGTCGAGGAAGTCGATGGTGATCGGCGCGGCGCGTCCGGGCGCGCCGTCGATCCGGGCGTCGCCGTCGTAGCGGACGCGGCCGTCGGGCGTCTGCACGGTGATGTCGCAGCACATGCCGGTGTTGAGCGTCAGCACGCGCAGCGTCGTCGTCTCGCCGCGCGGTGCGCACAGGCCGCGCTCGAGGGCGAAGGGCACGACGGCCGCCAGCATGTTGCCGCAGTTCGGTGTGGTGTCGACCGAGTCGCGTCCGGGCTGCAGCTGCGCGAACAGGAACTCGACGTCGACACCGGGCGCGCTGCCGCGCGCGACGATGCCGACCTTGCTGGTGAGCGGATGCGCCCCGCCCAGGCCGTCGATCTGCCGCGGATCGGGCGAGCCGATCACGGACAGCAGCACCGCGTCGCGGGTGGCGACGTCGGACGGCAGGTCGGCAGCGTCGAAGAACGGACCCCGGGAGGTGCCGCCGCGCATGAACAGGCAGGGAATGGCGGTCTGCATGCGGCGATTGTGGCGAGCGGCGCCGATGCCGTCCGCGCCGATTGCGGTCTAAGCTATGCGTTCTCGCTATCGGAGGGGAGGCGCGACACGATGACGGTGGACGAGGACGATGCACCCGCCGCGACCACATGGCGGGCGATCCCCGCGAGCGTCGGTCGGCTGCGCTGCCTGCGCTGCCTGGTCGCGGTCACCGAATCCGGCAGCACGCGTGCCGCGGCCGACATCGTGCACGTGTCGCAGCCGGCGGTGGCACGCGCGATCCTCGACCTCGAGCGCGTGCTGTCGGTGCCGCTGTTCGAGCGGGCCGCACGCGGCATGGTGCCGACCGAGCCCGGCAGCGCCGCCGCGCGCCGCGCCGAGCAGCTCCTGGTGCAGCTCGACCTCGGCGCGCGCGAGGCCCATGCGTTGGCCCCCCTGCGGTCGCGCCGGGCCTTCGTGCCCGGTCGGCTCGCGCTGGCGGTCACGCCCGGCAGCCTGCGCGCGCTGCTGGCGGTCGCCGCCGCGGGCAGCGAGGCGTCGGC
>CAIUGQ010000345.1 GCA_903898725.1 uncultured Burkholderiales bacterium
CAGGTCTGATGTGGATCGGTGGCGCGGCCCTCAATCGGGCCTCATGCCGGTGGCCCGCGCGACCTGCGTCCACTTGTCGACCTCGGCGGCGATGAACGCGCCGAACTGCTCGGGCGTGCCGCCGGACACGAAGGTGCCGCCGGCCTCCAGCGGGGCACGCACCTCGGGCAGGGCGAGCACCGCGTTCGCATCGCGATTGACCTTCGCGACCACCTCGGCGGGCAGCCCCGCGGGCCCCACGAGCCCGAACCAGGCATAGCCGTCGACCGCAGGGAAGCCGGCCTCGGCGAGCGTCGGCGCATCCGGCACGGCGGGGAACCGGCGGTCGGAGGACACCGCCAGCAGTCGCAGGCGGCCCGACTCGAAATGCGGCTTCATCACCGTCAGGCCGGTGACGCCGACATCGACGCGCGCGGCCACCGTCTCGACCGCGAGCGGCGCATCCCCCTTCATCGGCAGATGCTCGAGCTTCGCCCCGGTCTTCCAGTTCCACAGCTCGATGACCATGTGCGGGCCGCTGCCGTTGCCGGGGGAGCCGGCGAACAGCTTGCCCGGCTGCGCGCGCGCCACCTCGGCCAGATCGCGCAGCGTGCGGAACGGCGAGGCGGCCGGCACCCAGAAGCCGACCGGCGAGACGGTCGTCCGCATGATCGGGGTGAAGTCCCGCAGGGTGTCGTACGGCAGCTTGCCGTCGTAGAGGCCCGGATTGGCGCCGTGCGGGGCGGCCGCCAGCATCAGGTGGTAGCCGTCCGGCGCGGCACGCGCCAGTTCCTGGGTCGCGATGCGGTTGTTGGCGCCGGGCTTGTTCTCGACGTAGACGCGCTGGTTCCACATGTCCGAGAGCCGTGCGGCCAGCGTGCGCGCGACCGCGTCGTTCGAGCCGCCCGCCGGATACGGCGAGACGATCTTCACCGGCTTCGCGGGCCAGGCCGGCCCCGACTGCGCCTGGGCACTGCGCGGCCACGCACCGGAGGCCGCGGCCCCCACCCAGGCGGCCCCCAGCGCCGCCCCCGACCGCAGCCACGCGCGACGCGGCACGGCGGGGCTCATCGCGCACCTCCGGTCAGCGCCGTCACCGCAGCGAGTGCGGCGAGCGTCTGCGTCACGAGCTGCGCGTAGACCTCGGCGACCGGACGGCGCTCGCGGATCCACGCCACCCCCTGCCCCACCGCGTAGTGCATCAGAGGCTCGATCTCGTGATCGTCGATGGCGCCCAGCAGGTCGCCGACCAGCATGTCCTGATGGGGCATCGCGAGCGGACGCGGCGCGTCCGGTGCCGACCACTCCTCGCTCCACGCCGAGCGCAGCTGACGGAAGGTCTTGCCGCTCTCGGAGCGGGTGACCACCGTGTCGTCGCTGCCGGCGGCGATCAGCTTCTTGAGCAGCAGCGGGTGGATCGCATACTCCTCCGTGGCGAGCCACAGGCTGCCCGTCCAGGCGCCCTGCGCGCCGAGCGCGAGGCCGGCGGCGACGTGGCGGCCGGTCATCACGCCGCCGGCGGCCAGCACCGGCACGTCGCCGGCCGCCTCGACCACCTGCGGCACCAGCGAGAAGGTGCCGATGGGGCCGGTGTGCGCGGCCGAGTCGTGACCCTGCGCGACCAGCAGGTCGGCGCCCGAGTCGATCGCACGGCGGGCGTGCTTCGGCGAGCCGCAGAGCGCCACGATCCGCTTGCCCCGGCGCTTGCAGCGCTCGACGAAGTCGGCGGGCATGCCGATGCCGCAGGCGACCAGGTCGACGTCGGACTCGAGCACCGCGTCCATCTGCCCGCGGGCGATCTCGTTGGAGCGCAGGAAGCGCGTGCGCATGCCGCGCCGCTTCGGCGGGGGCACCCCGTACTTCTCGTAGAGCCCGCGCACGAAGGCCTTGTGGCGCTCGGGCAGTTCGCGCTCGATCGCCTCGGGGTCGTCGTCCTCGGGCATGCCGGGCGGCAGCACCAGGTTCACGCCGATCGGCGTGTCGCCGGCGAGCCGGCGCAGCTCGGCGAGCTCGTCGCGGATCTCCTGGGGCGTGCGGCGCGTGGCGCCATAGGTACCGAGCCCGCCGCAGCGCGAGACCGCGGCCGCGACCGGAATCGAGTGCGAGAACGCGAAGATCGGCTGGCGCAGGCCGAACAGGGCACACACCGGCGTGTCGATCGCCGGTGCGGGCGATGCGGACATGCCGCTGCCGGTCGTCCCCGGCGGCTCGGAACGAATCGTCTCCACTTGACCTCCTCCAGTCCTGACCTATCATAATAGGTTCGAATGCAGACGCAAGCATAGTGGCTCAGATGGCCGACGCAAGCCCCCGTTCCGCAAGCCCGCCCGCCGGCGCGCCGGCGCCGCTGTTCGTGCAGGTGCGCGACGCGCTCCGCGCCGACATCCTGGGCGGTGCGGTCGGCCCCGGCGATCGCCTGCCCTCCGAGTCGGCCCTGATCGAGCGGTTCCGCGTGAGCCGCATCACCGTGCGCCAGGCGCTGGCCGAGCTGCAGTCGAGCGGCCTGGTGCAGACCGTCAACGGCAAGGGCTCGTTCGTCACCCGGCCCGGTCGCGGCGAGGCGCACGGTCCGCTGGTCGGCGTGCTCGAGGCGATGCGAAAGCGCGGTCATCACGCGCGCGGCCGGCTGCTGTCGCACCGCACGGTCAAGGCGGACCGCCTCCGTGCGCGCGAACTCGATGTGCCCGTCGGCGCGCCGCTCGGCGCGGTGACCGTGCTGCGCTACCGCGACGAGGTGCCCTTCGTGATCGGCACGACGTGGTGCGCACCCGAGGTCGCCGAGCGCCTGGCCGCGCACGACCTGACCGACCTGGACGTGGCGACGGCGATCGAGGCCGGGCTGGGGCTGCGCAGCGCCTCGACCCGGGTTCGCGTGCTCGCGACGCTGGCCGACGCGAAGCTCGCGCGCCGGCTCGACTACACCCCGGGTGCCCCGGTGCTGCGGGTGCTCACGACCACGATCGGCTGGGACCAGCGGCCGATCGCCCACAGCGAGACGGACTGTCGCGCGGACATGATGGACTACAGGGTCACGCTGCGCAGCTGACGCGGCGGACCGAAGGGAGATGCCATGACGGGAACGGAATCGGCGGTGCTGCTGGAGCGCCACGAGGGCTGGGCGGAGATCGTGCTGAACCGGCCCGATCGTCGCAACGCGATCGACGGCGCGCTCGCCGACGGGCTGCTCGAGGCGCTCGCCGCCGTGCAGGCCGACGCCACGTTGCGCGCCGTGGTGCTGCGCGGTGCGGGCGGCGCGTTCTGCTCGGGGCTCGACCTCAAGGCCTTCGGCGCGACGCCGCAGCTGGCCTGGGTGCCGGGCTTCGGCGTGCACTGGCGCTCGGTGCACGTGGCGCTCGCCTCGCTGCGCCCGGTGCTGCTGGTGGCGCTCGAGCGCTTCGCGATCAACGGCGGCGCCGCACTCGTGCTCGCCGGCGACCTCGCGGTCTGCGGCGAGGGCGCGTTCCTGCAGATCGCCGAGATCCGGCTCGGCATGGCCGCACCGAACAACCTCGCCTGGCTGCGGCTGCGCCATCCCGAATCGGTGGCGGCGCGCCTGGCGCTCACCGGCGACAAGGTGGGCGCGGCCGAGCTGCTCGCGCTCGGGGTGGTGAACGAGGTGGTCGCCGACGACGCGGTGCTGTCGCGCTGCCGGGCGCGCGCCGCCGAGATCGCGAGCTTCCCGGCCGCCGGCGTCGCCGCGATCAAGCCGGCGCTGCGCGCGGCCTGGATGGGCACCTCGCCCGAAGCCTGGTTCGCTTCCTTCGCCGCCGCGCCGGGGGCGACCCTGCCGCCGCGCACCTGAGCCGAACCCCACGATGACCACCGCTTCGAAACCCTCTTCGACGACGCCGCCCGGCGTCGCCTCGGGCGGCCGCCGGCCGCGCCTGCCCGCCGCCGAACTCGACGCGCTCTGCGCGCGCGTGCGGACCTTCATCGACGAGGTGGTGATCCCGCGCGAGGATCTCGCGCGCGGCCACGACATCGCCTGGCTCGACGCCGTCACGCGCGCGCTGCGCGCCGAGGCCGCCGCCCGCGGCCTGCTCGCCCCGCAGCTCCCGATCGAGGCCGGTGGACTGGGCCTGTGCTGGCAGGACTGCGCGCGCGTGTTCGAGGTCTGCGGGCGCAGCGTGCTGGGCGCAGGCGCGCTCGGCTGCCAGGCCCCCGACCAGCCGAACATCGACACGCTGATGCACCTGGCTGCGCCCTCGCAGCGCGAGCGCTGGCTCGAGCCGCTGATGGCGGGCGAGATCCGCTCGGCGTTCGCGATGACCGAGCCCGCACCAGGCGTCGGCTCCGACCCGCGCATGCTCTCGACGCGCGCGCGGCGCGACGGCGACGACTGGGTGCTCGACGGCCACAAGTGGTTCGCCTCCGGCGCGGTGGGCGCGGCCTTCGCGATCGTCGTCGCGCGCAGCGACGAGGGGGCGAGCTGGTTCATCGTCGACACCGCCAACCCCGGCTGGACGCTGGTGCGCGACATCCCCTCGATCGACAGCTTCGCGCCCGGCGGCCACGGCGAGGTGCTGCTGCGCGAGTGCCGCGTGCCCGCCGATGCGCTGATCGGCGAGGCCGGCCGCGGCTTCGACTACGCGCAGATGCGCCTGGAGGGCGCGCGGCTGTTCCACTGCATGCGCGGCATCGGCCTGGCCGCGCGCGCGATCGAGATCGCACAGGGCTATGCCGCGCGCCGCGACTCGTTCGGCGCGAAGCTCTCCGAGCACCAGCAGATCCAGGCGATGGTGGCGGACGCGCACATCGACCTGTACGCATGCCGGCTGATGACCGCCGACGTCGCGCGCCGCCTCGACGAGGGCGAGTCGATCCGCCACCAATCCTCGATGGCGAAGGTGTTCGTCTCCGAGGCGCTCAACCGGGTCGCCGACCGGGCCTGCCAGATGACCGGCGCCTTCGGCATGTGCACCGACGAGCCGCTGGCGATGATCGCGCAGCGGTTGCGCCCGTTCCGCATCTACGACGGTGCATCCGAGGTACACCGCGCGGCCATCGGCAAGCGGGTCTTCCAGCGAGGGAGTGCGGCATGACGGCCGACGTGAACATGGACACCTTCCGCGCCGAGGTGCGCGCCTTCGTGGCCGAGCGGCTGCCGGTGAACGTGCGCGAGAAGGTGCGTCTGGGCATCGAGCCGGACAAGGCCGACACGCTCGCCTGGGAGGGCGCGCTGCGCGACCGCGGCTGGCTGGTCCCGCACTGGCCGCTCGAGTGGGGCGGCACCGGCTGGAGCCCGGCGCAGCGCGCGGTGTTCCAGGAGGAGCTGGTGCTCGGCCACGCCCCCGAGCTCGGCGGCCTGACCTTCGAGATGATCGGGCCGGTGCTGATCCGCTTCGGCGACGAGGTACAGAAGCGCACCTTCCTGCCGAAGATGGTCTCGCTCGAGCACATCTGGTGCCAGGGCTATTCGGAGCCCGAGGCGGGCTCCGACCTGGCCTCGCTGCGGACCCGTGCGGTGCGCACTCGGGACGCCGACGGCAGCGAGCACTACGTCGTCGACGGCAGCAAGATCTGGACCTCGTCGGCCCACCATGCCAACTGGATCTTCTGCCTCGTGCGCACCGATGCCGAGGCCCGCGCGCAGGAGGGCATCAGCTTCCTGCTGATCGACATGAAGACGCCCGGCGTCACGCTGCGGCCGATCATCGGCATCCATGGCTGGCACCTGTTCAACCAGGTCTTCCTCGACGGCGTGAAGGTGCCGGTCGAGAACCGCGTCGGCGAGGAGAACCAGGGCTGGACGATCGCCAAGTCGCTGCTCGAGTTCGAACGGCTGAACCTCGCGCGGGTGGCCGAGAACCGGCGCCGCCTGGCCAAGGTCCGGGCGATCGGCGAGCAGGTCCGCGAGGCCGGCGTGCCGCTGTTCGCACGCCCATGGTTCCGGCGGCGCTTCGCCGAGCTCGACGTGCGGCTCGAGGCGCTGGCCGCGACCGTCATGCGCTTTCGGCTGCAGGCGGATGCGGGCCGGCGTCTCGGCCCCGAGACCGGCCTGCTCAAGCTCACCGGCAGCCGCCTCATCCAGGACATCGAGAACCTGGCGGTCGATGCGCTCGGCCCGCAGACGCTGGCCTGGGACGAGACGGCGCACTTCGAGCTGCCGGATCCCTCGGGGCCGCCACCGATCGTCGAGCGGCATCCGTATGCACCGGCCGCCTCGTCGCGCCGCTTCGTCACCCGCGGCTACACGATTGCCGGCGGCAGCAGCGAGATCCAGCACGAACTGCTGGCCAAGCAGGTGCTCGGCCTCTGATGGGACACGGACGATGAGCTTCGCCACCGATACCGACGCGCGCGACTCCGCCGAGCGCGCCATGCTGCGTGATGCGGCGGCCCGATACGTCGAGCGGGACTGCACCTTCGAGGCGCGCCGCGCCGCGCTCGCCCTGCCCGAGGGCTTCTCGCGCGAGCGCTGGCGCGCCTTCGCCGAGATGGGCTGGCTCGCGCTCGGCCTGCCCGAGGACTGCGGCGGGCTCGGCGACGCCGGCGATGCCGAGGTGGTCGCGCATGCGCTCGGCCGCGCGCTCGCGGTCGAGCCCTGGCTGGCCAACGTCGGGCTGGCCGCGCCGCTGCTCGCCGGACTGCGCCGCGGGGCGGAGGGTGCGGCGGACGCCGACCGCTGCGCCGGGCTGCTCGAGTCGCTCGCGCAGGGCGAGCGCCTGCTGGCCGTCGCCGCGTGGGAACCGCAGGGCCGCCACGATGTCTTCGACATCGAGACCCGCGCCCGACGCGACGGCGAAGGCTGGTTGCTCGACGGCGTCAAGACGCTGGTGCTCGGCGGCGGCGCGGCCGACGTGCTGCTGGTGGCGGCCCGCGAGTCCGGCACCTCGCGCGAGGCCGGCGGCATCGGCGTCTTCGAGGTACCCGCCGATGCGCCCGGCCTGACCCGGCGCGCCTGGCCGACCTACGACGGCCGCCAGACCGCCGACCTCCGGCTCGACGCGGTCCGCCTGCCGGCAGCCGCGCGGCTCGGCGCGCCGGGCGACGCCTGGCCGACGCTCGAGCGCGCCGTCGACACCGCGACCGCGCTCGCCTGCGCCGAGGCGGTGGGCGCGATGCAGGCGGTGCTGGAGACGACCCGGGCCTACCTGCAGCAGCGGCGCCAGTTCGGCCGGCCGCTCGCCGCCAACCAGGTGCTGCGGCACCGCCTGGTCGACCTGTATGCCGACATCGAGCAGGCGCGGGCGATCTCGGGCGCCGCCGTGATGCAGCTCGACGCGGCCCCCGCCGTCCGGCGCCGCGCGGTCTCGCTCGCGAAGGCATTCGTCAGCCCCGCCGCGCGCCGCTGCGGCGAGGAAGGCATCCAGCTGCACGGCGCGATCGGGATGACCGACGAGGTCCTGATCGGGCACCTCGCGAAGCGCCTCGTGGGCTTCGCGAACCTGCTCGGCGACGAGGCCTGGCACCTCGAAAGGCTGGCAGAGGCATAGACTCGGGAACCTGTCCACGAGGCGCCGACCCGATGACCGTCACGCTGCTGCAACCTGCCCGCCGGGAGCTGTCGCCGGGCTTTGCGGTGCGCCGCGCGCTGCCGGTGGCAACGCGCCGGACGGTGGGTCCGTTCGTCTTCTTCGACCATTTCGGTCCGGTCGAGCTCGCACGCGCCGAGCTCGCCGACGTGCGGCCGCATCCGCACATCGGACTGGCCACGGTCACCTGGCTGTTCGACGGCGAGATCCTGCACCGCGACAGCGTCGGCAGCGTGCAGTCGATCCGGCCGGGCGAGGTCAACTGGATGGTCGCCGGCCACGGCATCGTGCACTCCGAGCGCGCGCCCGAGGCCCGGCGCGGCCAGCCCGCGCGCTCGCACGGGCTGCAGGTCTGGGTCGCCCTGCCCCGTGCGCACGAGGACGACGCGCCCTCGTTCGTCCACGTGCCCGCCGCCGACGTGCCGGTGTTCGATGCACCGGGCGCACGGCTCGCGATCGTCGCCGGCGATGCCTGGGGCCTGCGCTCGCCGGTGCCGGTGGCGAGCCGCACGCTGTATGCGGTCGGCACGCTCGCCGCGCAGACGGTGCTCGCGATGCCCGCCGACCATGCCGAGCGTGCGCTCTATGTCGTCGAGGGCGCGGTCGAGCTCGACGGCACGGCGGTGACCGCCGGCACGCTCGCCACCGTGCAGACCGGTGCGCCCGCGCTGATGCGCGCCACCGCCGACGCCCGCATCGCGGTCTTCGGCGGCGCACCGCTCGACGGTCCGCGCTTCGTCTGGTGGAACTTCGTCGCGAGCGAGCGCGAGCGCATCGAGGCGGCGAAGGCGCGCTGGGCCGCGGACGGATTCGCGCCGATCGAGGGCGAGACCGAGCGGATCCCGCTGCCGGACTGAACGGCCGGCACCCGGCACCACACGACACGAGGGGAGACGAAGCATGCAGACCGACACCACGACGAACGCGACACCGGACGCACGGGCGGCCGAGGCGGCGCGTGCGGCGCATGAGGCACGCGAGGCCCACGATGCGGCGATGCGCACCTACCTGCGCGAGGGCGAGGCGCGCGCCTATGCGCTCGGCAACCGCGGCCCGATCCGCCGGACCGCGGACGGCCGCATCCACCCCGACATCCTCGAGGCCTACTGGCGCTGCGGGTTCTACGTCTTCGAGGGCGTGCTCTCGAAGGCGGAGCTCGCCGAGATCGACGCCGACATCCGCGGCAACGTGCTCGAGCGCCTGCCGGTGCGGCACGATGCGACGCTCGACGCGCGCGGCCGACCCGCGATCGGCGTCGGCCACGAGGCGCCGACGCTGTTCTGGTCGAAGCCGCTGGCCGATCCGTTCGGCGGCACCACGCTCGCGAACGGCCGCCACCCGGTGAAGATGCACGAGCCGACCGCCGCCGCCGATGCGCCCGAGGAGATCGTGTACCTGATCCTCGGGTCGATGCAGTTCTCGGAGACCCACCTGCGGGTCTACGGCCACCCCGACCTGCTCGCGGTCGCGGCCGCGGTCAACGGTGACGACTTCGTGCCCTTCAACGAGGCGCTCTTCATCAAGGCCCCCGGGCTCGGCGCCTCGGTCGCCTGGCACCGCGACGGTGTCACGCACTGGGACAGCCCCGACTGGGACGAGGGCACGCACGGCTTCAACTTCATGGCGCAGCTCTACGGCTGCACGCCGGCCAACGGCGTCTGGGTCGTGCCCGGCACGCACAAGCAGCGCCGCGTCGACATCCGCGCGATGTGCGCGGCCGCGGGCTCGGAGCGCCTGCCCGAGGCGGTGCCCATCGTGTGTGCGCCCGGAGACGTCGCGATCACCAACCGGCAGGCGGTGCACGGCTCGTTCGCCAACAACAGCCCCGACTGGCGGCTGACGCTGAACCTCGGCTTCCACCGACGCCGATCGGTGCTCGGCGTGCAGGGCGGCGGCATCCATGCGGCACCGGCGATCTTCGATGACGCGCGCATCCGCGAGCGGGCCCGCGTGATCGGCTACGGCATCGATGCACGGCGCCAGCACCGTCCGGACGAGACGCCGTTCGTCTACCGGCCGCACGCCGAGGCGGGCGAGACCCACCGGTGGGACGAGGCGGCGCGGGCGTCGATGCGGGACTACAACCGCCTGGACCTGAGCATCTGAGGCCGCCGCCCCGGCGGCCTCAGCCGCGGCGACGCATCAGCGTGCTCTTGGAGAGCAGGGCGAAGAGCCGGTCGAGACGGCGGTCGAGCTGAGCGAGGAGAGCGGACATGTGAGGCCTTCTTGGGGAGGCCGGATCATGCACCAGCTCCGAGTACCCGAGAGCGCGTAAGGGCGTCGGCTCATCGGGTCCAGGGGGCGTCCCCGCCCGCCACCCTGGCGCGCGCCCGACCCAGGCTCGCCTCGTCCGCCCGCCCCTGCCCGTGCAGCGCATGGATCGCGGCGAGCGCGATCGACGCGGCATCCACCTCGAAAAACGCCCGCAGCGCAGCCCGCGTGTCGCTGCGCCCGAAGCCGTCGGTGCCGAGCGTGACGTAGGGACGCGTGGGCGGCACGAAGGCGCGGATCGCCTCCGGCACCGCGCGCACGTAGTCGCTGACCGCGATCACCGGTGTGTCCGGGCCGCCGAGCAGGCGGGTCACGTGCGCCACCTCGTCGGCGCCCTCCAGCCGCGCGCGGCGCTCGCAGGCCATTCCGTCGCGCGCGAGTTCGCTCCAACTCGTGGCGCTCATCACCTCGGCCGCGATGCCGTGCTCGGCGGCGAGCAGGTCGGCTGCTGCGAGTGCCTCGGCCAGCAGCGCACCGCTGCCCATCAGCGTCACGTCGACCTTCGCGTCGGCGGGCGCGCGCATCCGGTACAGCCCGCGCAGCAGGTCGGCCTCGACGCCGGCGGGCAGCGAGGGCTGGGCCTGGTTCTCGTTGCCGACGGTCACGTAGTGGAAGACGTCGCGCTGCTGCTCGAGCATCTCGCGCATCCCGTGCTCGACGATCACCGCGAGCTCGCCCGCGGTCGCCGGATCCCAGGCACGGCAGTTCGGCACCGTCGCCGCCACCAGGTGCGAGCTGCCGTCCTGATGCTGCAGGCCCTCGCCGCCCAGCGTGGTGCGGCCCGCGGTCGCGCCGATCAGGAAGCCGCGGGCGCGCTGGTCGGCGGCGGCCCAGATCTGGTCGCCGACCCGCTGGAAGCCGAACATCGAGTAGTAGATGTAGAACGGCATCATCGCGAGGCCGTGCACCGAGTACGAGGTCGCGGCCGCGGTCCACGAGGCGAGCGCACCCGCTTCCGTGATGCCCTCCTCGAGGATCTGCCCGTCGGTCGCCTCGCGGTAGTACAGCATCGAGCCGATGTCCTCGGGCTCGTAGCGCTGGCCGACCGACGACCAGATGCCCACCTGCCGGAACAGGTTCGCCATCCCGAAGGTGCGCGCCTCGTCGGCGACGATCGGCGCGATGCGGGGCCCGAGCGCCGGATCCTTGAGCAGGTTGCCCAGCATCCGCACGAAGGCCATCGTGGTCGACATCTCGCGCCCGTCGGCCCCCAGCGCGAACTCGCCCCAGCGCGCCAGCGGCGGCACCGGCACCGGCTCGCAGGCCGCCACGCGCGCGGGCAACGCGCCACCCAGCGCCTCGCGGCGCTCGCGCAGGTAGCGCATCGCGGGCGCCTCGTCGGCGGGCTTCGCGAACTCGAGCGCCTCGGCCTGCGCATCGGTGATCGGCAGGCGGAAGCGGTCCCGGAACGCGATCAGCGCGTCGCCGTCGAGCTTCTTCTGCTGATGGGTCGTCATCCGGCCCTGGCCGGCGCTGCCCATGCCGAAGCCCTTCTTCGTGTGCGCGAGGATCACCGTCGGCTGGCCGACGTGGTGCGCGGCCGCGTGATAGGCGGCATAGAGCTTGACCGGGTCGTGGCCGCCGCGCGTGAGGCGGTCGATCTGCTCGTCGGTCATGCCCTGCGAGAGCGCGCGCAGCGCCTCGTTCTGGCCGAAGAAGCGCTCGCGGTTGAACTTGCCGTCGGTGGCGGCCAGCGTCTGGAACTGGCCGTCGACCGTGCCGTCGAAGGCATCGATCAGCGCACCGCGCACGTCGCGCGCGAGCAGGCCGTCCCAGTCGCTGCCCCAGACCAGCTTGATCACGTTCCAGCCGGCGCCGGTGAACAGCGCCTCGAGCTCGTCGACGATGCGACCGTTGCCGCGCACCGGCCCGTCGAGGCGCTGCAGGTTGCAGTTGACGACGAACACCAGGTTGTCGAGCCGCTCGCGCGCGGCGAGCGTCAGTGCGCTCATCGACTCCGGCTCGTCCATCTCGCCGTCGCCGAAGATGCCCCAGACCTTGCGCTGCGCCGCGTGCCCGTCCTGCCCGGCGAAGCCCACGTGCGCGAGCAGCCCGCGGGTCTCGAGGTAGCGGATGAAGCGGGCCTGGTAGATCGCGCTGATCGGGCCGATGCCCATCGAGCCGGTGGGGAACTGCCAGAAGTCGGGCATCAGCCAGGGATGCGGATAGCTCGACAGCCCGCGGGCGCCCGCCGCAGGCGCCGCCAGCTCGCGCCGGTAGTGCTCGAGGTCCTCGGCGCGCAGGCGCCCCTCGAGGAAGGCACGCGCATAGACACCCGGTGCCGAATGCGGCTGGAAGTAGACGAGGTCGCCGTGGAAGCCGTCGCGGCGCGCGCGGAAGAAGTGGTTGAAGCCGGTCTCGAAGAGGTCGGCGGCCGACGCGTAGGAGGCGATGTGGCCGCCGAGCTCGCCGTGCGCGCGGTTGGCGCGCACCACCATCGCGAGCGCGTTCCAGCGCATCAGCGCCGACAGTTCGCGCTCGAGCTCGAGGTCGCCCGGGAAGGCCGGCTGCTCGGTGACCGGGATGGTGTTGACGTAGGGCGTGGCGAGCGCCGGACGCCAGCGCAGCCCGCTGCGCGCCGAGTGACGCTGCAGCGCATCGAGCAGGAAGCGCGCGCGCTCGGGTCCGGCGTGCTCGATCACCGCGACGAGCGACTCGACCCACTCGGCGGTCTCCTGCGGATCGGCGTCGGTCTGGGGCGCGCGCGGCGCGACGCCGCTGGCGGGGGTGTGCAGCGCATCGAGGCGCAACGGGGCGTTCATCGCGGGACTCTCCGGATCGATGCCTCCGATGGTATGCCGCCCCTCACCGCTGATGGTGCCGCAATTGGCTTTGAAGTCGGTCCATGACAGCACTTCATGCTTGATCAGCCACTTTTTCCGATACGATATGCCGATGGATGCCACCGACCTCGCGATCCTCTCGGAACTGCAGCGCGACGGCTCGCTGTCGAACGTCGAACTCGCGCGCCGCGTGAACCTGTCGCCCTCGCCCTGCCTGGCGCGGGTTCGGGCCCTCGAGCAGGCCGGGACCATCCGCCGATACGTGGCGCTGGTGGACCCCGAGTCGCTCGGCCTGGGGGTCTCGGTGTTCATCTCCATCAGCCTGCGCGAGCAGAACACCGCGACGCTCGCGGAGTTCGAGCGGCGCATCGGCGCCCACGACGAGGTCATGGAGGCCTACCTGATGACCGGCGACGCGGACTACCTGCTGCGGGTGGTCGTGCCCGACATCCGCTCACTCGAGCGCTTCATCCTCGAGCGGCTGTCGCCGATTCCCGGCGTCGAGAAGATCCGCTCGAGCTTCACCCTCAAGCAGGTGCGCTACAAGACCGCGCTGCCGCTGCCGACCTCGCCGCGGTCCGGGCAGCGTGAACCGGGGAACGCGTAGATGTCCGGATCGTCGAAGCCCGAGCCCTTGCCCGCGGCCGCCGTGCAGGCGCCCTTCCCGATCGACGACCGCGTCGGCGCGTGGGTGCCGCACGGTTGCTTCGTGCGCCCCGGGGCAGCCGATGGCGCGCTCGCCGGACTGCGCTTCGCGGCGAAGGACCTGTTCGACGTGGCCGGCCGCGTCACCGGCGCCGGCAACCCGACCTGGCTCGAGACCCACGGTCCGGCGCCGGCCGACAGCCCGCTGGTCGCGGCCCTGTCGGCGGCGGGCGCGACCCTGGTCGGCAAGGTGCTGACCGACGAGCTGGCGTTCAGCCTGCACGGTGCCAACGTGCACTACGGCACCCCGCTCAACCCGCGGGCGCCCGACCGGGTGCCGGGGGGCTCGTCGAGCGGCTCGGCGAGTGCGGTCGCGGCGCGCCTCGTCGACCTCGCGCTCGCCACCGACACCGGCGGTTCGACGCGCGTGCCGGCGAGCTACTGCGGCATCTGGGGCCTGCGCACGACCCACGGCCGACTGTCGTCGGCGGGCCTGGTGCCGCTCTGCCCGTCCTTCGACACGCCGACCTGGATGGCCGACGATCCGGACGTCTTCGCGCGGGTCGCCGACGTGCTGCTGGCGGACGAGGGCATGTCCGGCACGTCCGGTGCCTCCGACTGGCGGCCGCGCCGCGTGCTGCGCCTCGACGATGCCTGGGCGCTGGCCGATCCGGTCTTCCACGCACCGCTGGCCCGTGCGCTTGCGGTCCTCGCCACGCAGCTCGACGCGCCCGTGACCGCGCTCGCCGCCGGTGACGACGCCAACGGCGCATCGCTGGACGGCTGGCGACGCGCGTTCGTGACCGCCAGCAGCCACGAGGCCTGGTCGGTGCACGGCGACTGGATCGAGCGGCATCGCCCGCGCTTCGGCGACGCGATCGCGGCCCGCTGGGACGTCGCGCGCCGCGTCGGTGCCACCGACGCGGCGGCCGCGCGCGAGCGCATCGCCGCGCTGCGCGTCCGGATCCGCGCGATGCTCGGGGACGACGGCATCGCGGTGCTGCCCTCGGCGGCGACGGTCGCCCCGCGCCGCGATGACGACGCACCGACCGTCGACGCGATCCGCATGCGCACCCAGGCGATCACCTGCATCGCCGGCATCGGCGGACTGCCCCAGGTGAGCCTGCCGTGGCCGCGCGAGGACGGGGCGCCGATCGGCGTGTCGCTGCTCGGGCCGGCCGGCTCGGACCGTGCGCTGGTGGCGCTCGCCACGGCGCTGCGCGGCGCGATCGCCTGATCGCCTGATCGCCTGATCGCCTGATCGCCTGATCGCGGCCCCCTGCCACGCCGACCCGCCGACGACCCCGGACGCCTCGGCGCCCGGGCACGCCGACCCCGGATTCCCCTGCTGTCAGCGTGGTCAGTCTTTCGAATCTTCACTAATTACTGAAAATACAACAACGCTTCACCCCGAAGCCACCCGGCCCCGACCGGCCGCAGGAGGTGTCCGATGTCCCCGATGTCCCCGCTCGTCAGCGCCTTCGTCGCCCACTTCGGCGAGATGGGCAGTCGCTGGGGCATCAACCGGACGGTCGGCCAGATCTACGCGCTGATCTACGTGTCGCCCGAGCCCCTGAACGCCGACGAGATCGCCGAGGCGCTCGAGTTCAGCCGCAGCAACGTCAGCATGGGCCTGAAGGAGCTGCAGTCCTGGCGACTGGTGCACCTGAGTCACCGTGCCGGCGACCGCCGCGAGTACTTCGATGCGCCCGGCGACGCCTGGGAGGTGTTCCGCACCCTCGCCGAGGAGCGTCGCCGCCGCGAGATCGAGCCGACGCTGTCGATGCTGCGCAATGCGCTGCTCGAGTCGCCGGCCACCGACGAGGACCGCCATGCGCAGTCGCGCATGCGCGAGATGCACGACCTGATCGAGCTGCTCACCACCTGGTTCGGCGATGTGCAGAAGCTCGACGCCGGCACGCTCAGCCAGCTGATGCGGATGGGCGCGCAGGTGCAGCGCCTGCTCGAGCTGCGCGACAAGATCAAGCTGGTGCCCGGCGGGCGCCGCTGACCACGAGGCACACACGATGGACGCCCTCCTGATGGCGCGGATGCAGTTCGCCGCCAACATCACTTTCCACATCCTGTTCCCGTCGATCACGATCGCACTCGGCTGGTCGCTGCTGTTCTTCCGGCTGCGATGGCTCAAGACCCGCGACATCGCCTGGCTGGCGGCCTACCGCTTCTGGACGAAGGTGTTCGCGCTGACCTTCGCGCTCGGCGTGGTCAGCGGCATCGTGATGAGCTTCCAGTTCGGCACCAACTGGCCGGGCTTCATGGAGCGGGCGGGCAACGTCGCCGGGCCGCTGCTCGGCTACGAGGTGCTGACCGCGTTCTTCCTCGAGGCCACCTTCCTCGGGATCATGCTGTTCGGCCACGGCCGCGTCGGCGAACGCGCCCACCTGGTGGCGACCGGCCTGGTCGCCTTCGGCACCACGATGAGCGCGTTCTGGATCCTCGCGCTCAACTCGTGGATGCACACCCCAGACGGCGTCGTGCTGCGCGACGGCCAGTTCTTCGTGACCAGTTGGTTCGACGTGGTGTTCAACCCGAGCTTCCCGTACCGGCTGGTGCACGTGCTGCTCGCCTCGGGGCTGACCGTGGCCTTCCTGATCGCGGGCGTGAGCGCCTGGCAGGTGCTCTCCAGGCACGAGAACCCGAGCACGCGCCCGGCCATGCGCTTCGCACTGACGCTCGCCGCGGTGCTGATGCCGCTGCAGATCGTCGCCGGCGACCTGCATGGGTTGAACACGCTGGAACACCAGCCGGCGAAGGTGGCCGCGATGGAGGGCGTCTGGAAGACCGAGCGCGGCGCACCGCTGCTGCTGTTCGCGCTGCCCGACGAGGCGGCGCGCGAGAACCGCTTCGAGCTCGGCATCCCGAAGGGCGCGAGCCTGATCCTCAAGCACGATCCCGACGGCGAGATCCGCGGCCTCGAGGAATTCGAGGGCCGCCATCCGCCGGTCGCGCCGGTGTTCTGGGCGTTCCGCGTCATGGTCGGCACGGGCATGGCGATGCTCGCGGCGAGCTGGCTGGCGCTGTGGCTGCTGCGCCGCCGGGGCTGGTCGCCCGCGGGCCTGCCGCGTCCGCTGCTCTGGGGCCTCGCCGCGATGGCGCCCTCGGGCTGGGTCGCGACGGTCGCCGGCTGGTACGTCACCGAGATCGGCCGTCAGCCGTACATCGTCTACGGCCTGCTGCGCGTCGACGAGGTGGCCGCCAGCGTGCCGCCCGCACACGTCGCATTCACGCTCGCGCTGTACGTGGTGCTGTACACGGCGCTGCTGGTGGCCTACGTGAGCGTCGTCAAGCACATGGCCGAGAAGCCGGTCGACCTGAGCCCGCGACCGGCCGTGCGTCCGAGCGGCACCGGGGTGACGACATGAACATGGCCGAGTGGCTCCCCGTCGCCTTCCTCGCGCTGATGGGGACCTCGATGCTGGTCTACGTCGTGCTCGACGGCTATGACCTCGGCGTGGGCATGCTGCTGCCGCGTGCCGACGCGCTCGAGCGCGACACGATGATCGCGAGCATCGGCCCCTTCTGGGACGCCAACGAGACCTGGCTGGTGCTGGGCGTCGGCATCCTGCTGATCGCCTTTCCGCGGGCGCACGGCATGGTGCTCGGCGCGCTCTACCTGCCGGTCGCGCTGATGCTGGTCGGCCTGGTGCTGCGCGGGGTCGCCTTCGACTTCCGGGTCAAGGCGCAGGACCGCTGGAAGCCGCTGTGGAACCGTGCCTTCTTCGCCGGCAGCCTGATGGCCGCGGCCTCGCAGGGCTGGATGCTCGGGCGCTACGTCACCGGGCTGCAGGACACCTGGATGTCGACCGCGTTCGCGGCGGTGATCGCGCTGCTGCTGCCGGCCGCCTACGTGCTGCTCGGCGCATGCTGGCTGGTGATCAAGACCGAGGGCGCACTGCAGCGACGCGCGGTGGGCTGGGCACGGGCGGCCTGGCCGGCGGTGGCGCTCGGCATGGCGCTGATCTCGCTCGCCACGCCGCTGGTCAGCGAGACGGTGCGCGCGCGCTGGTTCGCGATGCCGGAGCTCATCGCGCTGCTGCCGATCCCGCTGGTGACCGTCGCCGCGCTGCTCGGGGCCCGCGCGATGCTCGAGCCGCGCACCGCCGAGTCGCGCTGGTGCTGGGTGCCGTTCGCGCTCGTCGTGCTGGTCTTCGTGCTCGGCGCGCTCGGCCTGGCCTACAGCCTCTTTCCCTTCGTCGTGATCGACCGGCTGACCATCTGGGAGGCCGCGAGCGCGACCGAGGCGCTGCAGGTGATCGCCATCGGCTGTGTGCTGACCGTGCCGGTGATCGCCGGCTACACGGTGTTCTCCTACCGGGTGTTCCGGGGCAAGGCCTCGCCGCTCGACTACGCCTGAGCGCCGCCGCCGAGTCGACGGCAGCGGCGGGCGAACCGAAAACACCGCGCCGCCGGCGGCCCGCGCGCGGGCCGTCGGGCATCATCTCGCGATGCCCGGCCGCTTCCCCGCCCTCGCGCACCGCGAGTTCCGTCGCTACTTCACCGGCCAGGCGATCGCGCTCGTCGGCGGCTTCGCGCACAACGTCGCGATGGCGTGGCTCGCCTATCGGCTGACGGGCTCGGTCGCGGTGCTCGGCGTGGTCGGCTTCGCGCAGGCCGCGCCGACCCTGCTGGTCTCGCCGGTGGCCGGTCTGCTCGCCGACCGCTACCCGCGCCGCCGCATGCTGATCGGCCTGCTCGCCTCGGTCGCGCTGCTCGGCCTGGTGCTGGCCGCGCTCACCGCCACCGGACACGTCACGCCGACGCTGCTGATCGCGGTGGCCGTGCTGCGGGGCCTGGCGTTCGCCTTCGAGATCCCGATCCGCAACGCCTTCCTCGCCGACATCGTCCCCGACCGCGCGGCGCTGCCGAACGCGGTCGCGCTGCACTCGAGCGCGCTCAACAGCGCGCGCTTCATCGGACCCGCGATCGGCGGGCTGCTGATCGGCGCGGTCGGCGAGGCCGCCTGCTTCCTGCTGCATCCGCTGACGCTGACCGCGACGCTGGTGCAGCTCATGCGGATCCGCACCAACGAGTCCGCGGTGCGCCGCGCCGCGCCCGCGCCGTTCCTGACCCAGTACGTCGACGGCTGGCGGCAGGCCTTCTCGGATCCGGTGATCGTGCGGCTGCTCGCCGGCGTGTTCCTGCTCGGCTTCGGCGTCGGACCGTATTCGCACCTGATGCCGGCCGCCGTCGCGGAACTGCATGGCGCGCATCCCGAGTACGTCGGCCTGTTCCTGTCGAGCGCAGGGCTCGGTGCGATGCTCGCCGCCATGACGCTGGCCGCGCGCCGCTCGCGCGGCGACCTGTCCCGGATCGCGCTCGCCGGCAACGTCGTGGCCGCGAGCGGCCTCGCGGTGTTCGCGCTCGCGGGCTGGATGCCGCTGGCCATCGCCGGC
The DNA here is from genome assembly GCA_903898725.1 of uncultured Burkholderiales bacterium. Lineage (GTDB taxonomy): Bacteria > Pseudomonadota > Gammaproteobacteria > Burkholderiales > Burkholderiaceae_E > UBA4615. Next base: position 18,568 of record CAIUGQ010000345.1, read on the forward strand.
ATGGTCGCGGTCGGCGCGGGCACGATCGCGCAGGCGGTCAGCACGAACATGTCGATCCAGCTGCGCGCCCCCGAGGACAAGCGCGGCCGCGTGCTGGCGATCTACACCGCGATGTTCATCGGCTCGACGCCGATCGGCAGCCTGTTCTTCGGCTGGGTCGGACAGGCGATCGGTGCCGCGCACGCGCTGCTGGCGGGCGCGGCGCTCGCCGGGGCCGGTGCGGCACTCACGGCGGTGCGGGCGCGGCGGTGAAGACGGTGCGGATGCGGCGCTGAAGACGACGCGGATGCGGCGGTGACGGCTCAGGCGCCCACGGTCCGCAGCGAGCGCCACTGCATCCACGCCACGCCCGACAGCACCACGGCGCCGCCGAGCACCTGCGACGCGGTGGGCACCACGCCGTAGCCGACCAGCGAGATCAGCACCGCGAACACCGGGACGGTGTTCTGCCACATGCCGCCGGCCGCGATGCCCAGCCGCGCCACGCCGATGTTCCAGGCGACGGTGGCGAGCGCGGTGCAGACGACGGCCGACACCACGAGGCCGACGAGCGTGCCGGCATCGGGCGACAGGTTGGGCGCGGGGGCCAGGCCCGCGACGCGCGCCGCCCCCCAGGCCGCGAGCAGCCATGGAATCGCGCCGAGTGAGGTGAGCCAGGTCCGCCGCAGCTGCGGCACGTCGGGCCGGAACCAGCGCTGCGCGAGGATCGAATAGACGGTCCAGCAGCCGATCGAGCCGACGAGGCACAGCTCGCCCCCCTGCAGCCGCAGCCCCGCGCCTGCGCCGCCCGCCTCGATGCGGCCGTACACCGCGATGCCGGCGCCCACGAGCGTCAGCGCGGTGGCCGTCCAGAAGCCGGGCGCCAGCGGCGCGCCGGTCATCGCCCGCATCACGACGGCCACGTAGACCGGCGAGCCGGCGATCACCGCGGCGGCGGTGACCGGATGCGTGTACAGCAGGCCGAGGTTGAACAGCACCAGGAAGCCGCTGACCATCAGGCTCAGGCGGGCGATGCGCGCGAGCGGGATCGGCGAGCGCAGCTGCCGCGGCCCGAGCGTCACCGCGACCCAGGCGCCGAGCGCTGCCGCCGCGATCAGGTAGCGGCTCGTCGGCAGCCAGAACGGATCGAAGGACTTCAGCAGCACCGCCGACAGCGGGATGTTCAGGCCCCAGAAGACGCTGCAGGCCAGGTAGCACAGCGAGCCGACGAGGGCGGCGGACGGCGGGCGCGTCATCGGCCCGCCAGCAGCGCGTCCAGCACGCCAGGCGCGAACGCCGCCTCGATGCAGTCGGCGAGCCGCTCGAAGCTCGCCTCGAGCGTGGGGGCCTGCGCACCGAACAGCGCGCGCACCACCTCGCGCGACTCGAACAGGCCGTGTGCATACACACCGAGCACCGACCCCGCCTGCCAGCCGATCGGCTCGCCCGAGGCGTCGCGCAGCGCGACGGTGCAGGCCGCGTCGGCCCGCGGCATGCTGCGCCCGTGACGGATCTCGTAGCCGTCGGCGGTGACGCCGGCGAGCGCCTGCCAGCCGCCGTGCACATCGCCGAAGGTGAAGCGACCCGGACACACGCGCTTGTCCTGCCGGTACGTCGTCGCCAGCGGCAGCAGCCCGAGCCCGTCGACGCAGCCGGGCGCCCCGTCCGCCCCCTGCGGGTCGTCCAGCCGCGTGCCGAGCATCTGCAGGCCGCCGCACACGCCGAGGACCGCCCCGCCCGCGGCGGCATGCGCCACGATCGCCTGCGCCAGCCCCTGCGACCGCAGCCACGCCAGATCCTCGCTGACCTGCTTGGAGCCCGGCAGCACGACGATCTCGGCGCCCGCGAGCTCGGCCGGCGTGCGTGCCCACACCAGGCGAAGCCCGGGCACCGCCGCGAGCGGCGCGAACTCGTCGAGGTTGCTGATCCGCGGCGGCGCGACGATCGCGACCGTGCGCAGCCCCGGCGCGTCCGCCGATGCCGCCGGTCCGTACCAGCCGTCCTCCTCCGGCAGTCCGTGCTCACGCAGCATCGGGATCACCGCGACCAGCGGCACGCCGGTCAGTTCGCGGATCTGCCGGGGCCCGGGCTCGAGCAGCGCCGGATC
>CAIUGQ010000346.1 GCA_903898725.1 uncultured Burkholderiales bacterium
AGCACGTCCGTGCGAGGGTCGGCCCCGCGGCCGTCAGCGGTCTGCGAAGCGACAGCATCGTGACGACACGCGGCGACATGGCCGCGAGTGTACGGATGAGGATCGCCCCGCCCGGCCCGGTGTCGCGTGCGATGCCGATGTGGCGCCGATCGCGCAGCGGGTCAGCGGGCCGCGGCGACCTGTGCGCTGATGTCGCCACCGCTGGTGCGCGCGGTGAGGCGCAGCGCCTCGCCCGTCCACGGGCGGAGCGGCTTCACGCGCCACGAACGCGACTGGCCCGACAGCACGTAGGCCCGAGGACTGAGCTCGGCGATGACCGTGCCGTCGGCACCCGCGAGTCGCGCGTCCACGACCTGCACGTGCGCGGTTCCGTCGTTGGCGAGCGACAGCTCGATTGCACCGTCGTCGCTGCTGCGGGCCTGCCACGCGAGACGCGGCGAAGCCTTGGCGACCGGCTGCACGAACAGCGGCAGCGCGAGCTGCAGCGCCACCGCCACGCCCGGCTCACCCGCGACCGGCGGCGGCGGCACTTCCTGGAGGAACAGGCGATAGGTGACTTCGCGTGTCGGGTCCGCCGGGCGCATCAGGCCCACGCGGATGGTCTGGGTGCCACCGACGGGCACGGTGAAGATCGGCGGCGAGACGATCAGATCCTGAGTCTCTTCGAGCACGTCACGACCTTCCTCCTGCCGCCACGACGCCGTGCTCGCCTGAACGACCACAGGCTTGTCACCCCGGTTCTCCAGCACGAGCGACGTCGAGCTCGCACCGGCCGGCAGGGTCAGTCGGACCGGGTTCGCGCTGAAGGATCCAGCCGTCGCGGGCGAGGCTGCGACGAGCGCCAGAGCCAGACCGAATGCCGCTCCGAGAAGTCGGGGGATCGTTCGCATGGGGAAACTCCTGGCAGGACGGAGGGACGGGTGTCGCGCGGCCGCTGCGGGTGGCGCCGCGCCGCCGACTCGACGAGTCGGCGGAGCCCTCACGAAAACGTTGGAATCAGAACGTGAGCGTCACGAGAATCGTGTCGCTGTAGATGCCGATGGCAGGCGTCTGGCCCGTCGGGATACGACCGTACACCGGGATCGCCTGCGCGGCGCCCGTGCCCGTCAGCGTGTTCACCGACGAGCCCGGCGTGCCGTCGCCCCAGACGTTGGTCCGGCCCGCGTCGGTGTACATCGCGTAGTTCACCACGTTCGGCCCGCTCGACATCTTGCGGGTGATCACGGTCGCGCCCACGCCGTTGCCGGCGTTCAGCGCGACCGAGAACGGCACCGAGTTCGAGCAGGTGGCCGTGATCGTGCTGGTCGCATCGATGTTGCTGTTCACCGGAGTCGGGATCGACGCACCGAAGTTCAACGCGGTCGCGGAGACCGAGCAGGTGGCGACGACGGTGCCGTTGACCTGGAAGGTCGACGTGGCGGTCGCAGCCAGCGTGGGCATCGCCATCGTGGCAAGCGCTGCTGCGACGACGAGACGACGCGAGGGGGTCATGAATTTCATAGTCTTGAATCTCCGATGAGGAAGAGCGCCAGCCATGGCGACTGCATTTGCAGGGTTCAGCCCCCGCAGTTCGGGGCTTAGGCCCACGGCTTCGCAGCGTACCGGCTCAAGATCCCGGCGGGCGGCCGAAATCGGCGTGTACGCGACGGTTCTTGAGGCCCTTGCGCCGGACGGTCGGATACGCCGGACGACAGGCGGGGCGTCGGCTGCGCGGGCCGCGTGCGGTACGGCTCGCAGCCCTGCGGATCGCCCATTCACGCGGTCGCCAGAACCCTTCGATCGTTGTCCGAACGGATCCCGGATCGCGACGCGGTCCCCGCTCGTCTCGCAGCTCGACTGCTTCGCAGGCGCCGGGCGGCATGAGCCTCGTGCCGCGTCGCACCGGCCCGAGGCTGCTGGAGGCCAGCCGGATCAAGATACGGTTGCGGGGGACGAGCGACGGCAACCGGGATCCGACGATGCCGGTGCAGCGCGTGTCAAAGGGAATTCGCTGCAGTGCCGGGCGCAGGTGTCCACGCCCCGCCCCTGTGCACAGCCAGGCGGGGTCGGGCAGCGATGTCATGACGAAACCCGGCACGCGCACCTTCCCAGGTGCCGTGCCAGCACAGGTCGCGTCGTGCTTCAGAACACCACGGCGACCGTGATCGTGTCGGTATAGGTGCCGATCGCCGGTGTCTGACCGG
>CAIUGQ010000347.1 GCA_903898725.1 uncultured Burkholderiales bacterium
CGGCGGTGTAGCGTTCCTTGAGGCTGGTGACCAGCCGCATCCCTTCGGTGGGCGCGTTCATCGGACGGAATCTCCTGGGTGGGCCCCGCTCGGGCCCGCACGTCTGTCAGGGCGGGCCTCGATGGCGTCCGCCCGTCTGTATGCAGCGATGGTACTCGCCCGCGCCACGAGCCCGCCCGCGCGATTCCGCAGCGCGGGGTCTCAGGCCGGCGGATCGGTGGCCGGCCCGGCGTCGTCGGTCGGCGAGGGGTCGGCGGGCACCGCGCGGGGCAGGGTCAGCGTGAAGGTCGAGCCGCGACCGGCGCCGTCGCTGGCCGCACCGACGTGCCCGCCGTGCAGCTCGGCCAGCCGCCTCACCACGGTCAGGCCGATGCCGAGTCCGCCCGAGGCGCGATCGAGGGTCGTGTCGATCTGATGGAAGAGCTCGAAGAGCTCGGGCAGCTTCGCCGGATCGATGCCGATGCCGGTGTCGGTGACGACGATGTCGGCCGTCCTGTCGCCCGTCTCGGGACCGGCACGCACCGAGACCGCGATGCGCCCGCCATCGGGGGTGTACTTGCAGGCGTTGTCGAGGAGGTTGCCCAGCATCTGGGCCAGCCTCGTCGGGTCGGCGTCGACGTACAGCGGCGACGCCGGCAGGTCCGCCTCGATGCGATGCGCGCGGGCAGCCGCCTCGGCCGAGGCGGCCTCGATCGCCTCGCGCACGGCCCCCACGACGTCGACGGACATGCGCTTGAGCTCGATCTTGCCGCGCGTGATGCGGCTAACGTCGAGCAGGTCGTCGATCAGGCGCGAGAGCTGACGCGCCTGACGCCCGACCATCGTGATCGCCTCGCGCCCCCGCTCGCTGAGCGGCTCGGAGCGCTCGACGATCCGGGCGGCGTTCAGCAGCGGCGCGAGCGGGCTGCGCAGCTCGTGCGCGAGCATCACGAGGAACTCGTCCTTGCGCCGGTCAGCCTCGCGCAGTGCCTGCTCGGCCATCGCCCGGGCGGTGATGTCGGTGTGCGAGACGACGACGCGCACCGGGCCGCGCCCCGGCCAGCGGGTCGCCTGCAGCTGGAACCACAGCGGCTGCCCGGGCGTCTCGCATTGGTACTCGAGCTCGAACCCCTCGGCGTCGCCCGCCAGGATCCGGCGCAAGCCGTCCTCGACCTGACCGGCCTCGACGCAGCTCTCGCGCGCGCTCGCGCAGACACGCAGGTAGTTGTCGCGCAGCCCGACGGCCGGGTCGTCGGCCCCCGCCTCGGCCCCGAAGCGCCGCCATGCGGCATTGACCGCCACGATGTCGCCGCGGGCATCGAGCACCGCGATCAGGCTGGGCAGCGTATCGAACACCGGACCGAGCACGTCCCGGCCGGCGACCGCGCGCGCACGCTCGCCCCGGGTCGAGCTCGGGTTCGATCGGGACCGATGCGGCGGCGAACGGGTCACGGAGCGCTCGCGGTGAGGGGAGAGACGATCGGGCCGGCACGGGCGATCGCGCCGACCGTCGTCGGGCGGTCGATCGGACCGGCAGGAGGGGAGTGTGCGGCACCGGGGCGTGCGACGCTCCCGCGCAGCTTACCGCCTCGGCGGCTGCATTGACATGCGTCA
>CAIUGQ010000348.1 GCA_903898725.1 uncultured Burkholderiales bacterium
CATCAGGGCTCGGCGCCCGAGGCGCCTCGGGAGCGGGCTGCGCGCGCACGGCGGACAGACCGGTGAACATCAGCGCGATCGCCAGGGCGAGCGGCCGGGTACGGAAGACGGGCATGAATGGCTCCAGGGCTGGGCGGTCCGCGCGGCATGGGCGCGGACACGGATCCGACGGTCACCGCACCCGAAGCGGGCGCGGCGAGGGCTGAATCAGCCGAGGAGCGGTGGGGCGCGGGGCGGCGAGGCGGCCCAGCGGGCAGTGGTCTCGCGGGCGGGCGGAAGGGTGTCGGCGGTCGCCCGCAGCGGGTGGGCGAGCGGCACGCGAAGCACCGGCTCGAGCGCCGGCGGCGGCGCCGACGGCCCGCCGTGGAGCACGCAGAGCGGGCAGTGCCCCGAGGTGGCGGGGCCGGCGGGCTCGCCGGGAGCCTGGGTCGAGGCAGCGGCCGCGCTCGGGTCGGAGATGCACAGGTCGTGCAGGCCGGGCAGCCCGGACGCCGCCGCGCGGGTCGCCGCCGCCCAGGGTGCGAGGGTCGCGACGAGGAGCGCGACGACCAGCAGCCAGGCGATTCGACGATGGGGCAGGCGGTTCGAGAGCATGGATCGTGAGTGTCGCGCCGTCCGCGGCAGTGCTGCGCGACCGGCCCGGCGATGCGACCCAGTATCACGTCGCAGGGGACCGGCCTGCGGAGTCCACAGCCAGGACCGCCGCTCTGGCCGACGGCCGGCCGCGCCCGTGGCTGGAACGACGCAGGCCGCGGGTATCATCCGGCCCTCCCGGCCCCGTCCGGCACGCCCGCGGCCCGCCCTGCCGCCGTCGGCGCGCCGCACCGGCCCTTCCTGACGCCCCCGTCCGTGTCACCGCCCGCCCCCACCCCGCGACTGTCGGAGTTCGACTATGTGCTGCCGCCGGAGCTGATCGCCCAGCATCCGCCGGCCGTGCGCACCGCATCGCGGCTGCTGCAGGTCCGGCCCGGCACCGAGGCGGGTGCGCCGCGCCTCGACGACCTCGGCATCGCCGACCTGCCGACACTGCTGAACCCGGGCGACCTGCTGGTGCTCAACGACACCCGCGTGCTGCGGGCACGGCTCTTCGGCCGCAAGGCGAGCGGCGGTCGCCTCGAGCTGCTGGTCGAGCGGATCGACGGCGAGCACGAGGCGGTGGCGATGATCCGCGCGAGCAAGCCGCCGCAGGTCGGCGGGCGCCTCGAGCTCGACGGCGGCGCCGGCGCGACCGTGCGCTCGCGTGACGGCGCGTTCTACGGCCTGGTCTTCGACGAGCCGGTGCCCGCCCTCCTCGAGCGCGCCGGGTCGCTGCCTCTGCCGCCCTACATCGGCCACGCGCCGGACGCCGAGGACGAGGCCCGCTACCAGACCGTCTATGCCCGACACCCGGGCGCCGTGGCCGCACCGACCGCCGGCCTGCACTTCGACGACGCGCTGTTCGCGGCGCTGCAGGCCCGCGGCGTGCACCGGGCGTTCGTGACGCTGCACGTCGGCGCGGGCACCTTCCTGCCCATGCGCGACGACGACCCGGACCGCCACGTGATGCACTCGGAGCGCTATGTGGTGCCCGAGGAGACGGTCGCGGCGATCGACGCGGCCCGCGCCCGCGGCGCCCGTGTGGTCGCGGTGGGCACCACCTCGATGCGCACCCTCGAGTCGGCGGCGGGCCCGGACGGCCGCCTCGCGCCCGGCTCGGGCGAGACCGCGCTGTTCATCCGGCCGGGCTTCGCGTTCCGCGTCGTCGACGCGCTGCTCACCAACTTCCACCTGCCGAAGTCGACGCTCATGATGCTGGTGTCGGCCTTCGCGGGCACCGAGGCGATCCGTGCCGCGTATGCACACGCGATCGCGCGGCGCTACCGCTTCTTCAGCTACGGCGACGCCATGCTCCTGGAACCCGACCGACGCGACCGACCCGGAGCGCCACGATGAAGTTCGACCTCCTCGGCACCGACGGTCGCGCGCGGCGCGGCACGCTCACGCTCGCGCACGGGACCGTGCAGACGCCGATCTTCATGCCGGTCGGCACCTACGGCGCGGTCAAGACCATGGCGCCGCGCGAGCTCGACGAGGTCGGCGCCCAGATCATCCTGGGCAACACCTTCCACCTGTGGCTGCGCCCGGGCACCGAGGTGTTCGACACGCTCGGCGGCCTGCACGGCTTCAACGCGTGGACCAAGCCCATCCTGACCGACTCGGGCGGCTTCCAGGTCTGGAGCCTCGGGAAGATGCGGACCATCTCCGAGGACGGCGTGCGCTTCGCATCGCCCATCAACGGCGACCGGATGATGCTCACGCCCGAGGCGTCGATGCGCATCCAGCGCTCGCTGAACTCCGACGTCGTGATGATCTTCGACGAATGCACGCCATACGAGATCGAGGGCCGGCCGGCCACGATCGACGAGGCGGGCACCTCGATGCGGCTGTCGCTGCGCTGGGCGCGTCGCTCGCGCGACGCCTTCGACCGGCAGGAGAACCCGAACGCGCTGTTCGGCATCGTGCAGGGCGGCATGTTCGAGTCGCTGCGCGACGAGTCGCTCGCCGGTCTGGTCGACATCGGCTTCCACGGCTATGCGATCGGCGGGCTGTCCGTCGGCGAACCGAAGGAAGACATGATGCGAGTGCTCGACCACGTCGGCACGCGCCTGCCCGCGGGGGCGCCGCGCTACCTGATGGGCGTGGGCACGCCCGAGGACCTGGTGGCCGGCGTGTCGATGGGCGTCGACATGTTCGACTGCGTGATGCCGACCCGCAACGCGCGCAACGGCTGGCTGTTCACGCGCTTCGGCGACGTCAAGATCCGCAACGCGAAGCACCGCGCCGATCCGCGCCCGATCGACGCGAGCTGCGCCTGCCACACCTGCCGGACCTTCTCGCGGGCCTATCTGCACCACCTGAACCGCGTCGACGAGATCCTCGGCGCGCACCTCTCGACGATCCACAACCTGCACTACTACCTCGACCTGATGCGGGGTGCGCGCGAGGCGATCGAGGCGCGCCGCTTCGACGCCTGGCGCGCCGCGTTCGCCGCCGATCGCGCCCGCGGCCCCGACTGATACAATCGCGGGCTCTGATAACCCCCGACAAAACAAGGATATAGACCGTGTTCATCTCGAATGCCTGGGCCCAGACGGCCGGTGGCGCCGAACAGCAGCTGCTCGGCTTCCTGCCGATCATCCTGATGTTCGTCGTGCTCTATTTCCTGATGATCCGTCCGCAGATGAAGCGCGCGAAGGAGCACAAGCAGATGCTCGAGGCGCTCTCCAAGGGCGACGAGGTCGTGACCGCGGGCGGCATCGTCGGCAAGGTCTCGAAGGTCGGCGACGGCTATGTGACGCTCGAGGTCGGCATGCGCGGCGACCAGGCGATCGAGATGCAGCTCCAGAAGTCGGCGATCCAGACCCTGCTGCCCAAGGGCACGATCAAGGCGATCTGAGCCCGCCCCGCAGCCAACCGTCCTGAGCGAAGGTCCGAGCGTGAACCGCTACCCGATCTGGAAGTACGTCGTCATCGCGCTAGCCGTCGCGTTCGGCCTGATCTACACGCTGCCCAACTTCTTCGGCGAATCGCCGGCGGTGCAGGTCTCCAGCGCCAAGGCGACGGTCAAGGTCGATACCGCCGTGCTCGGGCGCGTCGAGCAGGCGCTCACCGGCGCGCAGATCACGCATACCGGGGTGCAGCTCGAAGGCACCTCGATCCGCGTCCGGCTCAAGGACACCGACACCCAGCTCAAGGCCAAGGACGTCCTGATCCGCGCGCTTAACCCGGACGCCGCCGACGCGGTCTACGTGGTGGCGCTCAACCTGCTGTCGGCCTCGCCGCAGTGGCTCACCTCGATGCGGGCCCTGCCGATGTACCTGGGCCTGGACCTGCGCGGCGGCGTGCACTTCCTGCTGCAGGTCGACATGAAGGCGGCGCTGGCCAAGCGCGTCGACGCCACCGTCGGCGAGGTGCGCGGGCTGCTGCGCGAGAAGAACGTGCGCCATGCGGGGATCGTGCGCAACGGCAACGCGGTCGAGGTGCGGTTCCGCGAGGAGGCCGCCGCCGAACGTGCTCGAGGCCTGATCACCGACGCCAACGCCGACCTCCAGGTCGTCGAGGGCCCGGCCGACGGCGGCGAGCGCAGGCTGGTGATCACGCTCAAGCCGACGGCCGAGCGCACGCTGCTCGACAACTCGGTGACGCAGAACATCACCACGCTGAACAACCGGATCAACGAGCTCGGCGTGTCGGAGCCGGTGATCGCCCGCCAGGGCGCCGACCGCATCGTCGTGCAGCTGCCGGGCGTGCAGGACACCGCGCGCGCGAAGGACATCCTCGGGCGCACCGCCACGCTCGAGGCCCGGCTGGTCGACCTGTCGGCCGAAGGCCAGTCGGCGCTCGTCTCGCAGGGCCCGGTGCCCTTCGGCTCGGAGCTGTTCCGCCAGGGCCGGGGCGCACCGGTGGTGCTGAAGAAGGAACCGATCTTCACCGGCGAGCAGCTGACCTCGGCGGCGGCCACCTTCGACGAGAACCAGCGCGCCGCGGTCGCGATCTCGCTGAACGACGCCGCGGGCCGTCGCCTGCGCGAGGTCTCGCGCGAGAACATCAAGAAGCCGATGGCGGTGGTGCTGTTCGAGCGCGGCCGGGGCGAGGTGCTGACGGTCGCCACCATCCAGTCCGAGCTCGGCTCGCGCTTCCAGATCACCGGCATGGACTCGCCGCAGGCCTCGAACGACCTCGCGCTGCTGCTGCGCGCGGGTGCGCTGGCCGCCCCGATGGAGATCATCGAGGAACGCACGATCGGTCCGTCGCTCGGCGCCGACAACATCCGCCAGGGCTTCACCTCGACGCTGTACGGCTTCATCGCGATCGCCGTGTTCATGGTCGCCTACTACCTGCTGATGGGCGCGATCTCGACGGTGGCGCTGGCGGTGAACCTGCTGCTGCTGATCGCGCTGCTGTCGCTGCTGCAGGCCACGCTGACGCTGCCGGGCATCGCCGCGATCGCGCTGACGCTCGGCATGGCGATCGACGCGAACGTGCTGATCAACGAGCGCATCCGCGAGGAGCTGCGCAACGGCGCCACGCCGCAGGCCGCGATCACGACCGGCTACGACCGCGCCTTCGGCACGATCCTCGACTCCAACATCACCACGCTGATCGCCGGCGTCGCGCTGCTCGCCTTCGGCTCGGGTGCGGTGCGCGGCTTCGCGGTCGTTCACTGCCTCGGCATCCTGACCTCGATGTTCTCGGCGGTCGTGGTGTCGCGCGGCATGGTCAACCTCTGGTACGGGCGGCGCAAGAAGCTGACCTCGATCTCGATCGGCCAGGTCTGGAAGCCGAAGGGAGCCTGAGGCCATGGAATTCTTCCGCATCAAGGCCGACATCCCGTTCATGCGCCATGCGCTGGTGCTGAACGCGATCTCGGTGGCGCTCTTCGTCGCGGTGGTCGCGTTCCTCGCGATCCGCGGGCTGCACTTCTCGATCGAGTTCACCGGCGGCACGGTGATGGAGGTCGCCTACCCGCAGGCGGCCGACCTGACCAAGATCCGCGAGACCGTCGGCGGGCTGAAGTTCGACGAGGTGCAGGTGCAGAACTTCGGCACCTCGCGCGACGTGATGATCCGGCTGTCGATCGCCAAGGGCACGACCTCGGCGCAGCAGAGCGAGACCGTGATGGCGGCGCTCAAGGCGGTCGACCCGGCAGTCGAGCTGCGGCGCGTGGAGTTCGTCGGGCCGCAGGTGGGCAAGGAGCTCGCCACCGACGGCGCACTCGCGCTGCTGGTGGTGATCATCGGCATCATGATCTACCTGGCCTTCCGCTTCGAGTGGAAGTTCTCGGTCGCCGCGATCATCGCGAACCTGCACGACGTCGTGATCATCCTGGGCTTCTTCGCCGCCTTCCAGTGGGAGTTCTCGCTGTCGGTGCTGGCGGCGGTGCTGGCGGTGCTGGGCTACTCGGTCAACGAGTCGGTGGTCATCTTCGACCGGATCCGCGAGACCTTCCGCGGCAAGCGCAGGATGGACACGGTCCAGGTCATCGATCACGCGATCACCAGCACGATCTCGCGGACGATGATCACCCACGGCTCGACGCTGATGATGGTGCTGGCCATGCTGTTCTTCGGCGGCCCGACGCTGCACTACTTCGCGCTCGCGCTCGCGATCGGCATCTGCTTCGGCATCTACTCGTCGGTGTTCGTCGCCGCCGCGATCGCGATGTGGCTGGGCGTCAAGCGCGAGGACCTGATCAAGCCGATCAAGAAGAAGGAAGGGGCCGAGGCCGAGTTGCCCTGATGCGCCCGCGGGCGCGACGCTTGCGTGCCGAGCCGTCTCACTGACAGGAGCACCGCCGCGATGTCCGATGCCCCCGCCCCGCCCGAGGTCCGCCACCTGCCCGAGGCGAACCGCTTCGAGGCCGTCGTCGACGGCCGGACCTGCCGGCTCGACTACCTGATCGATGCCGGCACGATGCGCATCCACCACACCGAGGTGCCGTACCAGCTCGAGGGCCGCGGCATCGCGGCCGCGCTGACGCGGACGGCGATCGAGCATGCCCGGGCGAACGGGCTGCGCGTGCAGCCGCTGTGCAGCTACGTGCGGACCTGGCTGCGCCGACACCCCGAGCACGCCGACCTGGTCGCGCCGAAGCAGGTCGCGCCGTAGAATCGGGGCGTGGCGACCCGCCCCGGTGTCGCCCCTCCCCCGCCGCCAGGCCCGCCCGCCACCGATGACGACCTCCGCCACGCAACGCATCCGGGTCTGGGACCTGCCGACCCGCCTGTTCCACTGGAGCCTCGCGCTGCTGATCGTCGCGTCGTTCGTGACCGTCAAGGTCGGCGGCAACCTGATCATCTGGCACGAGCGCAGCGGCTACGCGATCCTCACCTTGCTGCTGTTCCGGCTGGTGTGGGGCGTCGCGGGCGGACGCTACGCGCGCTTCGCCGCCTTCGTGCGCGGGCCGGGTGCCATCCGCGCCTACCTGCGCGGCGACGCGGCGTCGGCGCACGCGCCCGGGCACAACCCGCTGGGCGCCCTGTCGGTGCTCGGCCTGCTCGCGGTGGTGGGCTTCCAGGCGACCTCGGGCCTGTTCACCAACGACGACATCGCCTTCGAGGGCCCGCTGTCGGCGCAGGTCAGCGGCGCCACCGCCAGCCTGCTGACCACCCTGCACCGCTGGAACGAGAAGACGATCATGGTGCTGGTCGCGCTGCACCTCGCCGCGATCCTCTACTACCGCTTCGGCAAGCGGCGCGACCTGGTCGGCCCGATGGTCTCCGGCGATGCCGAGTTCCCCGGCAGCTTTCCGGCGAGTCGCGACGACGCGATGCTGCGCCTGCGGGCCCTGGTGATCGCGGCTGCCTGCGCCGGCGTGGTGGCCTGGGTGGTGCGCTGACGCGCACGCCCACCGTTCAGTCGTCGCGCGTCCTGCGGCGCGACCGGCGGGCCGCGGACGTGAAGCCGTCGCGCATGCGCACCAGATGCGCGTCGAGCGCATCGAAGTCCTGCCCGACATAGTCGTGGAACGCGCGTCGGCAGTACGCGACGTGCGGTCCGAACACCCGCTCGAATTCGGCTTCGCCGGCGGGCGTGAGCCGCACGAACACGCTGCGCCGATCTTCCGGCACGACCTCGCGCTCGACGAAGCCGCGGCTGGCCAGCCGATCGACCACGCCGGTCAGCGTGCCCTTGGTGATGAGCGTGCGCCGCCCGAGTTCCTTGGCGGTCATGCCAGGCGTGTTGCCCAGCGTCGCGATCACGTCGAACTGCGCGGGCGTGAGCCCGAGTTCGCGGACGTGCTGGCCCGACAAGCGCTCGAACGCCTGGTAGGTTTCCGACAGCAGTCGGAGTGAACGCTGGTACCGCTCGCCCATGCCCGGTCAGATCGGTCCGGTGGAGAAGGCGCGCAGTCTCTCACGCGTGTCCATCAGCGCGCGCCCCCTGTCCAGGAGAGGACCCGGGGCGCACGGTGCATCCGGATCAGTCGCGACGGAAGTCGTCGTGGCAGCCCTTGCAGGTCGCGGCAGCCGCGCCGAAGGCGGTCTTGAGCGTGCCCGCGTCGCCGGCGGCGGCCGGCAGCTTGGCGGTCTCGGCGACCATCTTCTCGTAGGCGGCCTGGAACTTCGCGGTGTCCTTCCAGATCTCCGGCTTGGCGCGGGTGTTCATGCCGGACTCGGAACCTGCCGGGAAGGCGGCGCCGGGCAGCTTGGCCAGCGTGGCGACGAGCGCGGCGTTCTCGCCGGCGATCTTCGCGTCGTAGGGGATGCGGCCGTTGACCATCGCGCCGATGCGGCCGAAGTGGGTGGCGAGCACCGAGAACGACGACTGGCGGTACTTGATGGCGTCTTCGGGCTTGGCGAACTGGGCCTGGGCGGCGAGGGGCGTCAGGGCGGCGAGGACCGCGGCGACGGCGAGGGTGCGTTTCATCGGAGCTCCGTGAGTGACCGGTGGGACGCCCGGCGCCGGATGTGCCGGACTCGGACGGTTCGGACCGATACAGTCCTAACACGAACGATCATAGCAGCGCTTCCGACCTCCCGTCGCCAGATGGGAGCGATTTCCTTTCCGCGCGGGCGCGCCCGGCCGACTCAGACCCGCCGGGCCAGTTCGGCGGCCTTGCCGATGTACGAGGCGGGCGTCATCGCCCGCAGCCGCGCCTTCGCGTCGTCCGGGATCGCCAGGCGATCGACGAACTCGGCGAGCGCCTCGGCGGTGATGCCCTTGCCCCGGGTGAGCTCCTTGAGCTGCTCGTACGGGTTGGGCACGCCGTAGCGGCGCATCACCGTCTGCACCGGCTCGGCGAGCACCTCCCAGCAGCCGTCGAGGTCCTCCGCCAGCCGCTGCGGATTGACCTCGAGCTTGCGCAGGCCCCGCAGGCAGGCATCCCAGGCGAGCAGGGTGTGGCCGAAGGCGTTGCCCACGTTGCGCAGCACCGTCGAGTCGGTCAGGTCGCGCTGCCAGCGCGACACCGGCAGCTTGTCGGCGAGGTGACGCAGCAGCGCGTTCGCGATGCCGAGGTTGCCCTCGGAGTTCTCGAAGTCGATCGGGTTGACCTTGTGCGGCATCGTCGACGAGCCGATCTCGCCGGCCTTCGTGCGCTGCTTGAAGTAGCCCACCGAGATGTAGCCCCAGACGTCGCGGTCGAGGTCCACCAGGATGGTGTTGGTCCGGGCGATCGCGTCGAACAGCTCGGCCATCCAGTCGTGGGGCTCGATCTGGATCGTCCACGGGTTGAAGGCCAGGCCGAGCGGCCCTTCGATGACGCCGCGTGCGAAGGCCTCCCAGTCGACCTCGGGATAGGCCGACAGGTGGGCGTTGAAGTTGCCGACCGCGCCGTTCATCTTGGCCGTCGGACGCACCGCGGCGACGCGCTCGCGCGCGCGCACGAGCCGCGCCACGACGTTGGCGAGTTCCTTGCCGAGGGTGGTCGGCGTCGCCGGCTGCCCGTGGGTGCGCGAGAGCATCGGCAGCGCGGCATGCGCGTGCGCCATCGAGCGCAGCGTCGTGATCACCTCGTCGAGCGCGGGCAGCAGCACCGCGTCGCGCGCGGCGGTGTACATCATCGCGTGCGAGGTGTTGTTGATGTCCTCGGACGTGCAGGCGAAGTGGATGAACTCCGAGGCGCGCTCGAGTTCGGCGTCGCCGGCCACCCGCTCCTTCAGGAAGTACTCGACCGCCTTGACGTCGTGGTTGGTGACCGCCTCGATCGCCTTGACGCGGGCGGCCTCGGCCGCGCCGAACCCGGCGGCGACCGCGCGCAGCCGCTCGCGGGCGGCCGCCGAGAAGCGCGGCAGCTCGGGCAGCCCCAGGTCGGACAGCGCGACCAGCCACTCGACCTCGACGGTCACGCGGTGGCGCACGAAGGCGGATTCGGAGAGCAGCGGCCGCAACGCGGCCACGCGCGACGCATAGCGGCCGTCCAGCGGCGACAGCGCGTCGAGTTCGAAGGCGGCGGATGCCGGCGCGGGCGGGGGGGCGGGAGGTGTGGCGCTCATGACGGCGCGATCCTAGCACCCGCACCGCCGTGCGATATAGTTGACGGCCAGTCACTGTCGAGCCACAGAATGAAGCTGATCGGATCCGACGGCAGCCCGTACGTGCGCAAGGTGCGGGTCGTGCTCGCCGAGAAGAAGATCGACTACCGCTTCGAACGCGAGGACGTCTGGTCGCCCGCGACCACGATCGGACAGGCGAACCCGCTCGGCAAGGTGCCCACGCTCATCACCGACGACGGCGCCGCGGTGTTCGACTCGCGCGTCATCGCCGAGTACCTCGACACCGTCACCCCGATCGCCCGCCTGATCCCGCCCTCGGGGCGCTCGCGCGTCGAGGTCCGCTGCTGGGAGGCCCTGTGCGACGGCCTGCTCGACGCCGCCATCCTCGCCCGCCTCGAGGCCAACCGCAGCGACCCCGCCCAGCGCAGCGCGGTCTGGATCGCCCGTCAGATGGGCAAGATCGACGCGACGCTCGAGGCCATGTCGAGCGGCCTGGGCGACAAGCCGTTCTGCTGCGAGGGCAAGTATTCGCTGGCCGACATCGCGATGGGCTGCGCGCTCGGCTACCTCGACTTCCGCTTCCCGCAGATCGACTGGCGCGAGCGCCACCCCAACCTCGCCAAGCAGGCGATCAAGCTGTTCGCCCGCCCCGCGTTCGTCGAGACCGCGCCGCCCAAGCCCTGATCGGCTCGGGGCTCGACTGATCCGGCGCGCCGCAGGACGGGTGCGCCGGCCTCAGCTTGCAGGGGCGAACGAGTCGGGCCTCGCCCGCGACCAGAACGCCCGGTAGACCGGCGCATCGGCGTCGCCGTCGAGCAGCTCGCCCGGCTGCAGCGTCGGGTACAGCGTCGACAGCAGCCGGATCTCGTGGCCGCTGACCCGCCGCACGATGTGGTGGGCGCGCAGCTGCGACGGATGGGTCAGGCCCGCCGCCGCCACCAGCTCGGCCATCGCCTTCAAGGTGTTCTGGTGGAAGTTGAACACCCGCTCGGCCTTGTCGGGCACCACCAGCGCGCGCTGGCGCACCGGGTCCTGGGTGGTGACGCCGGTCGGGCAGCGCCCGGTGTGGCAGTTCATCGCCTGGATGCAGCCGAGCGCGAACATGAAGCCGCGCGCGCTGTTGCACCAGTCGGCGCCCAGCGCCATCGTGCGCGCGACGTCGAAGGCGCTGGTGAGCTTGCCCGCCGCGCCGATCCGCACGCGCTCGCGCAGGCCCAGCCCGATCAGCGTGTTGTGGACCAGCATCAGCGCCTCCTGCATCGGCGTGCCCACGCGGTCGATGAACTCGGCGGGTGCTGCGCCGGTGCCGCCCTCCTTGCCGTCGACCACGATGAAGTCGGGCGTGATGCCGGTCTCGTGCATCGCCTTGGCGATCGCGAACCACTCCCACGGATGGCCGATCGCCAGCTTGAAGCCGGTCGGCTTGCCGCCCGACAGCGTGCGCAGCAGGTCGACGAAGCGCAGCAGGCCGATCGGCGTGTCGAACGCCGAGTGCGAGGCCGGCGACACGCAGTCGACCCAGGGCGGCACGCCGCGCGCCGCGGCGATCTCGAGGGTGACCTTGGGGCCGGGCAGCATGCCGCCATGGCCGGGCTTGGCGCCCTGCGAGAGCTTGACCTCGATCATCCGGACCTGCTCGGTGCAGGCGTTCTCGATGAAGCGATCGGTGTCGAAGCGGCCCTGCGCGTCGCGGCAGCCGAAATAGCCCGAGCCGATCTCCCAGATCAGGTCGCCGCCGTGTTCGCGGTGGTAGGTCGAGATCGAGCCCTCGCCGGTGTCGTGCGCGAAGCGGCCGCGCTTGGCACCCTGGTTCAGCGCGCGGATCGCGTTGGCCGACAGCGAGCCGAAGCTCATCGCGGAGATGTTGAACACCGAGGCGTCGTACGGGCGCGTGCACGCGGGCCCGCCGATCGCGACCCGGAAGTCGTGCGACTGCACCGGCGCCGGCGCGATGGAATGGTTGATCCACTCGAAGCCGGTGGCGTAGGCGTCGAGCTGGGTCCCGAACGGACGCTTGTCGAGGTCCTGCTTGGCGCGCTGGTAGACGATCGCCCGCTGCTGGCGCGAGAACGGCACGGCATCGGTGTCGGACTCGATCAGGTACTGGCGGATCTCGGGCCGGATCATCTCGAAGAGGAACCGGGCGTGGCCGAGGATCGGGTAGTTGCGCAGCACCGCGTGCCGGGTCTGCACGAGGTCGACGATGCCGACGGCAGCGAGCGCCGCGGTGAGCACCGACCACCACCCGGACACCATGCCGTCCCGCCAGAGGAAGAGCAGCAGCGGCGTCGCCGCGATGACGGCGGCGAGCGTCGCGTAGCGCAGGAAGCGGGTCATCGGCTTGCGCCCCCGGTTCGAAGGTGGCGCAGTGTAGCGCAGCGGTATGTCCGGCCGGCGTCGGCGGCGGGCCCCGGGTCGGACGCTGCCGCCCGCCTTCAGGCCGCGAGCGCGCCGACCGGGCTCGAGGCGGCGATCATCCCGCCGCCCAGGCACACCTCGCCCCGGTACAGCACCGCCGACTGGCCCGGCGTCACCGCCCACTGCGGCGCGTCGAAGGCGAGCTCGAAGGCGCCCGGATCGCGGGCGTCGGTGCGCAGCCGGCACGGCGCATCGGACTGCCGATAGCGGGTCTTGGCCCCGAGCAGACCGTCGTCGGCGGGCGGTGCGCCAGCGATCCAGTGGGCATCGTCCGCGCGCAGCCGGTCCGCCTGCAGCCAAGGATGGTCGTGGCCCTGCACGACGTACAGCGTGTTCGCCGCCATGTCCTTGCGCGCCACGTACCAGGCCTCGCCGCTGCCCGCCTTCTGCCCGCCGACGCCGATGCCCTTCCTCTGGCCGAGCGTGTAGAAGGCCAGGCCGACATGCTCGCCGACCCGCCGGCCGTCGTCGGTCAGGATCGGCCCCGGTGCGGTGGGCAGGTAGCGGTTGAGGAAGTCGCGGAACGGCCGCTCGCCGATGAAGCAGATGCCGGTGGAGTCCTTCTTCGTGGCCACCGGCAGGCCGATCCTCGCGGCGATCGCGCGGACTTCGGTCTTGGGCAGCTCGCCGACCGGAAACATCGCGCGCGAGAGCTGGGCCTGCGTCAGCCGATGCAGGAAGTAGCTCTGGTCCTTGGTGACGTCGAGGCCGCGCAGCAGTTCGTGGCGCAGCCCGCCGTCGGCCGCGGCGTCGGGCACCCGGCGCACCCGCGCGTAGTGGCCGGTCGCGATGCACGAGGCGCCCATGCGCATCGCGTGGTCGAGGAAGGCCTTGAACTTGATCTCGGCGTTGCACAGCACGTCGGGGTTCGGCGTGCGGCCGGCCGAGTACTCGCGCAGGAAGTCGGCGAACACGCGCTCGCGGTACTCGGCGGCGAAGTTGACCGCCTCGATGTCGATGCCGATCACGTCGGCCACGCTCGCCGCATCGAGCCAGTCCTGGCGCGTCGAGCAGTACTCGGTGTCGTCGTCGTCCTCCCAGTTCTTCATGAACAGGCCGACCACGTCCCAGCCCTGCTCCTTGAGCAGCCAGGCCGAGACGGCGGAGTCGACGCCACCCGACAGGCCGACGACGACGCGTCGCGAGCCGGGCGCCGGGCTGGCAGGGGTGCCGGGCGCGGCCGGGACGGCGGGCGACTCGGGCGCGCTCACGACGCCGCCCGCGGTCCGGTCACGTCGGGGTGCGTCCAGACGAGGTCGAGGGGGAAGCGCCGTCCGGCGAGCCAGTCGAGCACGGTGCGCTCGACGGCGGGACTGCGATGCCGGGCCCGTTCGGCGAGGATCTCGTCGGGCGTCATCCAGAACGCCCGCACGATGCCGGTGTCCAGCGGGCGCGCCGCATCGTGCGACAGCGGCCGGCACACGAAGGCATGGCGCAGGTAGGTGACGTCGACCCCTTCGCGGACGCTCGCGTAGCGCGCCATGTAGAGCCCGAGCAGCGCCGTCGGTTCGACGTGCCAGCCGGTCTCCTCGAGCGCCTCGCGCACCGCGGCCTGCGCGAGCGACTCGCCCGGGTCGAGGTGGCCGGCGGGCTGGTTCAGCCGCAGCCCGTCCGAGGTGTGCTCCTCGATCATCAGCAGGCGGCCGTCGCGTTCGACGACCGCGGCGACGGTGGCGTTCGGTTTCCAGTAGGCCATTCCACATTTTATCCGAGCGGGATACCCGACCGCGGCGAGGTCCCGGGCCGGCCGCGGCGCGTCCGTCGGGGTATGCTGGCGGGCTACGCTCCCGGAGATCCCCCCATGAGAATCGGAGTGCCGGCCGAGACCCGCGCCGGCGAGGCGCGCGTCGCCGCCACCCCCGAGACGGTCAAGAAGCTGGTCGCTGCGAAGCACGAGGTCATCGTGCAGTCGGGCGCCGGCGTCGGGGCCAGCGTGCCGGATTCGGCCTACGAGGCCGTCGGTGCCACCATCGCCGATGCGGCGGCCGCCTACGGCGCCGAGCTGGTGCTGAAGGTGCGCCGTCCGTCGACCGAGGAGCTGATGCTGATGAAGCCGGGCACCGCGATCGTCGGCATGCTCGAGCCCTTCGACCGCGCCGGCCTCGAGCAGATGGCCGGCCTCGGCATGATCGCCTTCTCCCTCGAGGCGGCCCCGCGCACCACGCGCGCGCAGAGCATGGACGTGCTGAGCTCGCAGGCCAACATCGCCGGCTACAAGGCGGTGATGGTCGCGGCCAACACCTACCAGCGGTTCATGCCAATGCTGATGACCGCCGCCGGCACCGTGAAGGCGGCCCGCGTCGTGATCCTCGGCGTCGGCGTCGCCGGCCTGCAGGCGATCGCGACGGCCAAGCGGCTCGGCGCGGTCATCGAGGCCTCCGACGTGCGCCCGCCGGTCAAGGAACAGGTCGAGTCGCTCGGCGGCAAGTTCATCGACGTGCCCTACGAGACCGACGAGGAACGCGAGATCGCCAAGGGTGTCGGCGGCTATGCGCGCCCGATGCCCGAGAGCTGGATGAAGCGCCAGGCGGCTGCGGTCGCCGAGCGCGTCAAGCAGGCCGACATCGTCATCACCACCGCGCTGATCCCGGGCCGCAAGGCGCCGGTGCTGGTCAGCGAGGACATGGTCAAGTCGATGAAGCCGGGCTCGGTCATCGTCGACATGGCCGTCGAGCAGGGCGGCAACTGTCCGCTGTCGGAGCCGGGCCGCACGGTCACCCGCTACGGCGTGCACATCGTCGGCGAGACCAACCTGCCGGCGCTGGTCGCCGCCGACGCGTCGGCGCTCTATGCGCGCAATGTCATCGACTTCCTCAAGCTCGTCGTCGACGCCGACGGCCGGCTCAAGATCGATCTCGAGGACGACATCGTCAAGGCCTGCCTCGTCGCGCGCGACGGCCAGGTGCTGAGGGCCTGAACATGGAAGCGATCAATCCCACCGTCGTCAACCTGATCATCTTCGTGCTGGCGATCTACGTCGGCTACCACGTGGTCTGGAACGTCACCCCCGCGCTGCACACGCCGCTGATGGCGGTCACCAACGCGATCTCCGCCATCGTGATCGTCGGCGCGATGCTCGCGGCGGCGCTCACCCAGACGCCGCTCGGCAAGTTCATGGGCGTGGCGGCGGTCGCGCTCGCCGCCGTCAACGTGTTCGGCGGCTTCCTCGTGACCCGACGCATGCTCGAGATGTTCAAGAAGAAAGAGCCGAAGGCGAAGAAGGAGGGTGCGCAATGAGGCCGTTCGCCTTCTTCGTGCTGCTCCTCGTGACCGTCGTGGCCATCTGGTTCGGCGACTCGTTCGCCGAGGGCTTCGCCGCCCCCGGAATGGAGCGGACCTTCGCGGTGCTGGTGATCGCTGCCGTCGCCATCGCGCCCGCCGTCTGGGTGCTCGACCGTCTCGGCATGATCCGCAAGGGCAATGTGGAGCTCCGGCGCAAGCCGGCCGCGTCGCAGCCCCCCGCCTCGCAGCGTGATGGAGGTGCGGCATGAGCCTGAACGTCGTTGTCCTGCTGTACCTGGTCGCCTCGATCTGCTTCATCCAGGCGCTCAAGGGCCTGTCGCACCCGACCACCTCGATCCGCGGCAATGTCTTCGGCATGACCGGGATGGCGATCGCGGTGCTGACCACGATCGCGCTGATCTTCATGATGCGCGCCGAGGCGGGCGGGGTCGGGCTGCTGTGGGTGGCGCTCGGCGTCGCCGTCGGCGGCACGGCCGGCGCGGTGATGGCCAAGCGCGTCGAGATGACCAAGATGCCCGAGCTGGTCGCCTTCATGCACAGCATGATCGGCCTGGCCGCGGTGTTCATCGCGATCGCGGCGGTCGCCGAGCCCTGGGCCTTCGGCATCACCAGCTTCCCGAAGGAACTGCTGATCGGCGCGCAGACGCCGGCCGGCATGGTGGTGGCCGACATCGTCACGCGCCCGCCGATCCCGGCGGGCAACCGGCTCGAGCTGTTCCTGGGTGCGGCCATCGGCGCCATCACCTTCAGCGGCTCGGTGATCGCCTTCGGCAAGCTGTCCGGCAAGTACAAGTTCCGCCTGTTCCAGGGCGCGCCGGTGCAGTTCGCGGGTCAGCACAAGCTGAACCTGGTGCTCGGCCTCGCGACGCTGGCGCTCGGCCTGGTCTTCACCTTCACCGAGAGCTGGCCGGCGTTCTTCGCGATGCTCGCGCTGTCGTTCGTGCTCGGCGTGCTGATCATCATCCCGATCGGCGGCGCCGACATGCCGGTCGTGGTGTCGATGCTCAACAGCTATTCGGGCTGGGCGGCGGCGGGCATCGGCTTCTCGCTGAACAACAGCATGCTGATCATCGCGGGGTCGCTGGTGGGCAGCTCGGGCGCGATCCTGAGCTACATCATGTGCAAGGCGATGAACCGCTCGTTCTTCAACGTGATCCTCGGCGGCTTCGGCGGCGAGGCCGCGGCGG
>CAIUGQ010000349.1 GCA_903898725.1 uncultured Burkholderiales bacterium
GCGCCGGTGTCGCCGGTCCGCCGCGTCGACGCGAAGGTCTGCACCTGCGGGCGGATCTTCGGCAGCACGTGGTTCGAACGCAGGCGTTCGTTGACCACCGCATAGATGCCGTTGAGGTTCTGGGAGACGTGCGGCTCGAACGCATCGAGCAGCGCGACCTTGACCTCGGCCCGCGGCGACAGCTCGGCGAGGGCGTTCTTGAGCGCCTCGAACACCGCCTCCGGCGAGACCGGATGCTTGCCCTCGTCGAACCAGTCGCGATCGAGCAGCGCGCCGAGTCGCGCGCGGATGCCCAGCACCTCGTCCGGATCGAGCCGGCTCTTGGCGCGGCCGACCAGGCGATCGACGCTCAGCCTGTCGCGGATGACCTCCTCCGAGACGAGCGTCAGGGGCGCGTCGTCCTGCGTCGGACTGTCGGGTGCCGCACCGGCTGCCGCATCGAGTGCGTAAAGCCGCCGCTCGAAGATGTCGCCGAAGCTGTGCCGGAACCGGGTCTCGATCTCGGTCCGGTTCTCGCGGACCAGCATCACCGCGTCGAGCAGCGCCTGCTGCTGGTCGGAGCGGAACGAGCGCAGCGCCTCGGCGGTCAGCTCGTCGCTCATCTTGTTGAGCGCCTGGGCGACGACCTCGGACATGCGCTGGAGCACGAGCTCGCGACAGTCCTCGAGCAGCTCGAACCGCTTGCGCGAACGGCCGGGCGCGCCCGCGCCGCCGCCCGCGCCGGGTTGCGCCCCTGATCCGTCCATCGGATGTTCGCTGATCGCCATGGCCTCGTGACCGCGTCTGAAGCGGCCGTATGCGGGAGGAAACACCCGCTTCTCCGAGGGTAGCCATGCGGGGAGCGACCCGGCAGGCGGCACGGGCCCGACGCGCATCCGCGGCCGACGAACGGCGAGGCCCCCCTGCAGCCGGGCCGCCGCCGGTCGACCGAGGTCGACCGCAGGGCCCGGCCGTCCGTCCGGGGGGAATCAGCGCGAGGCGTTGATGTCCACGACGGTCCAGGCCGTCATGTTGACCAGCCGGCGCACGGTCGAGGAGGCCGTCAGCACGTGGACCGGACGGGCCGCGCCGAGCAGCACCGGGCCGATCGCGATGTTGTTGCCGGCCGCCGTCTTCAGCAGGTTGTACGAGATGTTCGCCGCATCAATGTTCGGCAGCACCAGCAGGTTGGCCTCGCCCGAGAGCGTCGTCCGCGGCATCAGGCGGCGCCGGTAGTCGCTGTCGAGCGCGGCGTCGCCATGCATCTCGCCGTCGATCTCGAGGTCGGGCGCACGCTCGCGCAGGATCGCCAGCGCATCGCGCATCTTGACCGCCGAGGGCCGGTTCGAGGACCCGAAGTTCGAGTGCGACAGCAGCGCCACGGACGGCTTGATGCCGAAGCGGCGCAGCTCGTCGGCCGCCATCAGCGTGATCTCGGCGAGCTCGGAGGCCGTCGGGTCGGCATTGACGTGCGTATCGACCAGCGTCACCTGCCGGCCAGGCAGCATCAGCGTGTTCATCGCCGCATAGACGCTCGCCCCCGGCTTGCGGCCGATCACGTCGTCGATGTACTGCAGATGCTGCGAGTACGGCCCGAACGAGCCGCACAGCATGCCATCGGCCTCGCCCCGATGGACCATCAGCGCGCCGATCAGCGTGTTGCGCCGCCTGACCTCGATCTGCGCATACTCGGGCGTGACGCCCTTGCGCTCGACGAGCGCGTGGTAGCTCTGCCAGTAGTCGCGGAAGCGCTCGTCCCACTCGGGGTTGACGATGCCGAAGTCGCGGCCGGCGCGGATGCGCAGGCCGAAGCGCTCGATGCGACGCTCGATCACGGCCGGTCGGCCGACCAGCATCGGCTTGGCGAGCTTCTCGTCGACGATCTGCTGGACCGCACGGAGCACCCGCTCGTCCTCGCCCTCCGCGTAGACGATGCGCCGCGTCTCGCCGCGCCGGGCGGACGAGAAGATCGGCTTCATGAAGTTGCCCGAGTGGTAGACGAACTGCTCGAGCTGCGACCGGTACGCATCGAAGTCGGCGATCGGGCGCGTGGCGACGCCGGAATCCATCGCCGCCCGGGCGACCGCGGGCGCGATCTTGACGATCAGCCGCGGATCGAAGGGCCTGGGGATCAGGAACTCGGGTCCGAACGCCTGACCGGGGCCACCGTAGGCCGCGGTCACGACGTCGGACTGCTCGGCACGGGCGAGCTCGGCCACCGCGCGGACGGCTGCGATCTCCATCTCGCGGGTGATCGTCGTCGCGCCGACGTCGAGCGCCCCGCGGAACAGGAAGGGGAACACCAGGACGTTGTTGACCTGGTTCGGGTAGTCGCTGCGGCCGGTGGCGATGATCGCGTCGTCGCGGACCTCGCGGACCTGCTCGGGCAGGATCTCCGGCGTGGGGTTGGCGAGCGCGAGGATCAGCGGCCGCGGCCCCATCTTCGCGACCATCTCAGGCTTGAGGACGCCACCGGCGGACAGGCCGAGGAAGACGTCGGCATCGCCGATGACGTCGGCGAGCGTGCGGGCCTCGGTGGTCTGCGCGAAGCGCGCCTTCTCATCGTCCATCAGCACCGTGCGGCCCGTGTAGACGACGCCTTCGATGTCGGTGACCCAGATCTGCTCGCGACGGAACCCGAGGTCGAGCAGCAGGTCGAGACAGGCGAGCGCGGCGGCGCCCGCGCCGCTCACGACCAGCTTGCAGTCGGCGACGCGCTTGCCGACGACTTCCAGGCCATTGAGGATCGCGGCGCCGACGACCACGGCGGTGCCGTGCTGGTCGTCGTGGAAGACGGGGATCTTCATCCGCTCGCGCAGCCGGCGCTCGACGTGGAAGCACTCGGGGGCCTTGATGTCCTCGAGGTTGATGCCGCCGAACGTGGGCTCGAGCGAGGCGATGATGTCGACCAGACGGTCCGGGTCGGTCTCGTCGATCTCGATGTCGAAGACGTCGATGCCGGCGAACTTCTTGAACAGGACGCCCTTGCCTTCCATGACCGGCTTGGCCGCGAGCGGGCCGATCGCGCCGAGCCCGAGCACCGCGGTGCCGTTGGTGATGACCGCCACCAGGTTGCCGCGCGCGGTGTAGCGAAAGGCGTTGGCCGGATCCTCGACGATCATCTCGCAGGCGGCCGCGACGCCGGGCGAATACGCGAGCGCGAGGTCGCGCTGGTTCACCAGGCTCTTGGTCGGGGTGACGGAGATCTTTCCGGGTCGACCCTGCTCGTGGTACTCGAGCGCCGCGCGGCGCAGGTCGGGATTCATCGGCTGGGGCATCGCGAGGCGCCTCGTGTTGTTCTGTGGGTCCGGGCCGGATTATGACCCGGACCGCGATCTCCCTTCGAAGCCACCCGGACCGCACCGACCCGGTGCAGCCCGGGCGCGCCGCGGACCGATCGTGTCGGGTGTCCGACACTCGTGGGACGGCCATCGGGCGCACGCGCGGCGCGGGCCTGTTGCGCGCGTGTCACGCGTGCCGCGCCCGCGCCCCGATCCGCGCGAATCGCCGCGGCCGCTGTCGGCCGCCGGTCGGCCGCGTCCGGGCGGTCGGCGGCCGAGGCAGCGCAGACCGACGGGTGGCCGCTCCGGACACATCGCAACGGGTGAGTCGCCGCGCGGGAACGGCTAAGCTCGTGCTGTCGGGAGACGAGCATCCCGACGGCGCGGCGGGGCGGATCCCCGAGGTCGGCGGGCGACGGTTCTGATGACATCGACAGCGAGGGACGGGGATGGCGCGCGAGGCGAGGCGCCCC
>CAIUGQ010000350.1 GCA_903898725.1 uncultured Burkholderiales bacterium
CGGCGATTCTACGAGATGACCTTCACCGTCACCGTCATGCCCAGCGGCAAGCAGTTCGCGGTCGAGCCCGACGAGACCGTGCTCGAGGCCGGCCTGCGGCAGGGCGTGGTGCTGCCCTACGGCTGCAAGAACGGCGCCTGCGGCTCCTGCAGGTCGAAGGTCGTCGAGGGCTCGATCCTCCAGGGGCCGCACCAGACGGCGGCCCTCAAGCCGGAGGACGCCGAGCGTGGGTTCGCGCTGCCATGCTGCGCGAAGGCGACCTCCGACCTGACGATCGAGGCCCGCGTGATCGCGGCGGCCGGCGACGTGCCGATCCGCAAGATGCCTTGCCGGATCGCGTCGATCGAGCGCGCTGCCCCGGACGTGGTGGTCGTGCGGCTGCAGCTGCCGGCCAACGAGCGCCTGCAGTACCTCGCCGGCCAGTATGTCGAGCTGATCCTCAAGGACGGGGCGCGCCGCAGCTACTCGATGGCCGGAGCGCCGCATGCCGCCGATCAGGTCGAGCTCCACATCCGCCACATGTCGGGCGGCAAGTTCACCGACCCGCTGTTCGGTGCCACACAGCCTGCCGTCAAGGAGCGCGACATCCTGCGCTTCGAGGGGCCGATGGGCACCTTCTTCCTGCGCGAGGACAGCGTCAAGCCGATCGTTCTCGTCGCGAGCGGGACCGGCTTCGCGCCGATCAAGGCGATCGTCGAACATGCCCGCCACAAGGGCATCACCCGTCCGATGACGCTGTACTGGGGCGGACGCCGGCCGCAGGACCTCTACCGGAACGAGCTGTGCGAGCGCTGGGCGGCCGAGATGCCGCATTTCCGCTATGTCCCGGTGGTGTCCGAGCCGCTGCCCGAGGACGCCTGGACCGGTCGCGGCGGCTTCGTGCACCGCGCGGTGATGGCAGACTTCCCCGACCTGTCGGGCTTCCAGGTCTATGCCTGCGGCGCACCGATCGTCGTCGATTCGGCGAAGGCCGACTTCACCGCGCGCTGCGCGCTCCCCGAGGACGAGTTCTTCGCGGATGCGTTCACGACCGCCGCCGACGCGCCTGCCGCGGGCGGCTGATCGGGCGCTCGCCGACGAACGTCCGTAGCGCGGGGCACCGCCGCGCACGGACGGCGCACCCCGGAACGGATGCGTCGAGCCGCGGCCGTGACGCCTGTCCCGACTGACGGCGGCAAGTCAGCTTGACAGGAATGGGCGATTTGCCCATTGTGTCTGTAACTCTTCGACACACGTCTGGTGCGCCTTGACGCTCGCAGCCTGGCTTCACGACCCCGATCGCGTGCTGGTGGGAACCACGCAGGCCATCGAGCGCGCGCGGGCCCGAGGGGCGGCCTGGGTCGAACCCGACGACCTGCTGGCGGGCATGCTGCTGTGCATCTCGCGCTTCGGCATGGTCGACCTCGGCGAGCGGATGATCGACCTGTCAGAGCTCGAGCCTCGATTCGATCTGCCCGGTGACGACGTCAGCGTCCGGCCCCGATACACGCCGGCGGCGGCGGCTGCGTTCGAACGTGCGGCGCGTGTCGCCCGGGCCGACGGCGAGGCCCGGCTCGCGCCGATCCATCTGCTGGTGGCGCTCGGCGATCATTCGATCCCGATGTTCGCGAGGATCGCGGTGCGCCATGGCATCGATCCCACCGGCTGGCGGCGGCTGCTCTCGTGCATCGCGCCGCCCCTCAGGCCGCACGTGCCGGTGCGTCCGGCGCCGCCCGCACCGCTGGTCGGCCTCGAGGCGCTCGTGCCTCAGGACGAGGCCGCGCGCGCGCTGGGCGTGTCGATCGAGGTGCTGCGAGGCTACGTGCGATCGGGCAAGCTGCCCGCGTTCCGGGTTCCGGGCGACCACCTGACGGTTCGCATCCGCCGCGAGGATCTCGCTGCGCTGCTCGCGCTGCTGCAGGCGCTCGACCATCCGATGCAGGTCCGCCGTCGCCCGCAGACCGATGCCCCGGTAGAATCGAACCCGGGTTAGTCGATCACCGGCCGACCCGTCGCCGGAGCACGAAGCCATGCCTCTCTACGTCGCGATCCGACACATTCCGACCCTCTCCCAGGATGCCCTCAAGGGGGCCGGCGCACGGATCAAGTCCTGTGCGGTCGGCATGCAGACCGAGGGGTGCGACGTGCGCTGGCTGCGCAGCTTCTTCCTGCCCGAGACGGCCCAGACCCACTGCTATTTCGAGGCGCCCACGCGCGAAGCGGTGGTCGACCTCAACGAGCGCGCCGGCATGCCGTACGAGCGCCTGCTCGAGGTCGCGCAGATGACGCCCGATACCGTCTGAGTCCGCGACCGCGGCACGCCGGGGCGCCGGGGCGCGTCATGCCCCGGCGTCGGGCCGTCTCAGTGTGTCTCGCCGAGGTAGGCCGCCCGCACGCGCGGGTCGCTGAGCATGCGCTTGGCCTCGTCGCTCATGGTGATCAGGCCCGAGTCCATGACGTAGGCGCGATCGGCGGCCATCAGCGCCAGCTTCGCGTTCTGCTCGACAAGCAGCAGGGTCGTGCCCTGGGCGTGCACCGAGCGGATCACCTCGAAGATCTTCTCGACCATGATCGGCGACAGGCCCATGCTGGGCTCGTCGAGCAGCAGCAGCTTCGGCCGGCTCATCAGCGCGCGTGCCATCGCGAGCATCTGCTGCTCGCCCCCCGACATCGTCCCGGCGAGCTGCTGCGCACGCTCCTTCAGGCGAGGGAAGGTGTCGAACATCCGATCGATGTCGGCCTGGATCTGCGCCGTGTCGTCGCGGGTGTACGCCCCCATCAGGAGGTTCTCGACGATCGTCATCCGCGCGAACACGCCGCGGCCTTCCGGCACCATCGCCAGCCCCTGACCGACCAGCTGGTACGAACCCTGACCCTTGATCGAGCGGCCGTAGTACGCGATCTCGCCGGCGGCCGGCTGCAGCGTGCCGGTGATCGCCTTCATCGTCGTGGTCTTGCCCGCGCCGTTCGCGCCGATCAGCGCGATCAGCTCGCCCGAGCGGACCTCGAGGTCGACGCCCTTGACGGCCTGGATGCCGCCGTAGGCGACCTTCAGCCCCCTGACCGACAGAACGGTCTCACTCATGACCCGCTCCCAGATAGGCCTCGATCACCGCCTTGTCGCGCTGGACGTCGGCAGGCAGACCCTGCGCGATGACCTTGCCGTAGTCGAGCACGGTCACGCGGTCGCACAGGCCCATCACCAGCTTCACGTCGTGCTCGATCAGCAGGATGGTCTTGCCGTCGTCGCGGATCTGCTCGAGCAGCCCGCGCAGCGCGACCTTCTCGGTCGCGTTCATGCCGGCGGCCGGCTCGTCGAGGGCCAGCAGCTTCGGGTCCGTCGCGAGCGCCCGCGCGATCTCGAGCCGACGCTGGTCGCCATAGGACAGCGTGCGCGACTGGTAGTCGGCGAAGCGGCCGATCCCGACATACTCGAGCAGCGCCATCGCGCGCTCGCGGATCGCGGCCTCCTCGCGGCGCTGCGAGGGCAGCCGCAGCATCGCCGCCCACGCGCCGCACCGGGTCCGGATGTGGCGTCCGACCATCACGTTCTCGAGCACCGTCATCTCGGCGAACAGCCGGATGTTCTGGAAGGTGCGCGCGATGCCGGCCTCGGCGACCTTGTGCACGGCGGTCGGCTCGTACGGTGTACCGTCGAGCGAGAAGCTGCCGGAGTCCGGCGTGTACAGCCCGGTGATCACGTTGAAGAACGTGGTCTTGCCCGCGCCGTTCGGACCGATCAGTCCGTAGATCTGGCCACGTTCGATCCGGACGCCGACCTCGGAGAGCGCCTGCAGCCCGCCGAACCGCTTGTTGACGCCCTCGACCGAGAGGAGGGGGGCCGCGCCGCCCGCCGCCGGGCGCGCGCCCGTGCTCGCCGGTGCCGCGCTCATCGTGCGCCTCCGGTCTTCGCGCCGGCACCGTGTTTCGGCGCGGGCCACAGGCCCTCGGGGCGGTAGAGCATCACGACGACCATCGCGAGACCGAAGAGCAGCATGCGCAGCGCCTCGGGGGCCACGATCTCGTGGCCGAACAGCGCCTCCTGGACCGGCTTGGCCACGTAGCGCAGGACCTCGGGGATCGCGTAGAGGAGGATCGCGCCCAGGATCACGCCGGGGACGTGACCCATGCCGCCCAGTACGACCATGGCGACGATCACGATCGACTCCATCAGCGTGAAGCTCTCGGGCGACACGAACCCCTGGAAGGCCGAGAACATCGCCCCGGCGACGCCGCCGAACGAGGCGCCCATCGCGAAGGCCAGCAGCTTGACGTTGCGGGTGTTGATGCCCATGGCCTTGGCCGCGATCTCGTCCTCGCGGATCGCCATCCAGGCGCGCCCGAGCCGAGAGTCCTGCAGGCGGATCGTCAGCACGATGATCACGATCGCCAGCGTGAGGAACAGGTAGTAGTACAGGTAGACCGAGGGCATCGTGATGCCCAGGATCGTCTGGGTCTTGCCGAGGCTCATCCCGCCGAACGAGATCGGATCGATGTTGCTGATGCCCTGCGGCCCGTTGGTGATGTTCACCGGCGAGTTCAGGTTGTTCATGAAGATCCGGACGATCTCGCCGAAGCCGAGGGTGACGATGGCGAGGTAGTCGCCCCGCAGCCGCAGCGTCGGCGCACCGAGCATCACGCCGAAGGTCGCCGCGATCGCCGCACCGAGTGGCACCACCAGCCAGATCGAGTTGTGCAGGCCGTCCGGGAACATCTCCTGGATGAACTCGAAGTTCTCGGCGAGGTGCGGCGAGGCCAGCAGCGCGTACATGTAGGCGCCGACCGCGTAGAACGCGACGTAGCCCAGATCGAGCAGGCCCGCGTACCCGACGACGATGTTCAGGCCGAGGGCCAGCATCACGTAGAGCAGCGCGAAGTCGAGGATGCGGACCCAGGCGTTGCCCTGGCTGCCGACCACGAAGGGCAGCACCGCGAGCCCGATCGCGACGGCGATCGCGGACGCATAGGCGGCGACGGGATTGTCCTTGAAGGACGGGAAGAAGGAGGTGTGCGAGGCGGCCATCGAAGGTCCTTCCGAGTGGGCGGGGCTCAGGCCCGGTCGGCGACGCGCTCGCCCATGATGCCGGACGGTCTGAACACCAGCACAACGATCAGCACGACGAACGCGAAGATGTCCTGGTAGTGGCTGCCGAGGAAGCCACCGGTGATGTCGCCGATGTAGCCGGCGCCGAGGCTCTCGATGATGCCGAGCAGCAGCCCGCCGACCACGGCGCCCGCCAGGTTGCCGATGCCGCCGAGCACCGCGGCGGTGAACGCCTTCAGCCCGGGGATGAAGCCCATGCTGAACTGCGCGATGTTGTAGTTCATCGCGACCAGCACGCCGGCGACCGCGGCGAGCGCCGCGCCGATCGCGAAGGTCGCGGCGATCACCTGGTTCGCGTTCACGCCCATGAGCCCCGCGATGCGCGGGTTCTCGGCGGTCGCACGCATCGCCCGACCGAGCTTGGTGCGGTTCACCAGCAGCATCAGGCCGATCATCATCAGCGTGGACACGACGAGGATCAGCGCCTGCTTCGGGGCGAGCAGCGCACCGCCGATCTCGATCGGGGTCGTCGGGAGCAGGTCGGGGAACACGATCGGGTTCGGCTTCCAGACGATCATCGCGACCGTCTGGATCACGATCGACACGCCGATCGCGGTGATCAGCGGCGCGAGGCGGGGCGCGTTGCGCAGCGGGCGGTAGGCGACCCGCTCCACGAAGAGCGAGAGCAGCACGCAGACCGGAATCGCACAGCCCACCGCGATGATCAGCACCACCGGGCCCGGCAGCCCCGACTTCGACAGGATGCCGGCGACGGTGACCCCGACCATCGCGCCGACCATCAGCACGTCGCCAAGGGCGAAGTTGATCAGCTGCAGGATGCCGTACACCATCGTGTAGCCGAGGGCGACGAGCGCATAGACGCTGCCGAGCACCAGGCCATTCAGGATCTGCTGCAGCAGGATGTCGAAGTCCATCGGGCGTGGTCCGGCTTCAAAAATCGCCGGATTCTACTTGCTTCGCCCTTGCCGCGATATGCCGCAGAAAAAAGAAGCCCCGGAACTCGGTCCGGGGCAAACCAGCCAGGGAGGAAGAAATCGGTTCGGGCTGGAGAGGAGACTGGCGGGTCCGGAAGGTCGCGTCGACCGCACCCGCCGACACAATCTAGTCCCCGATCCCGGCACGAGGCACCGGTCCGGGATCGGCGGGACATGTCCGCGGACGGACGGCGCGAGCCGGCAAAAGCTGTTGCACAAACGCAAACGGGCGCCCTGGGGCGCCCGTCCGGGTGAGGCGAGAAGGACTTACTTCTGGGTCAGGATCCACTTGACGAGCGTTGCGGCCTCGTCGGCATTCACCTGCGGGTTCG
Source organism: uncultured Burkholderiales bacterium (assembly GCA_903898725.1). Taxonomy (GTDB): domain Bacteria; phylum Pseudomonadota; class Gammaproteobacteria; order Burkholderiales; family Burkholderiaceae_E; genus UBA4615. The sequence continues at coordinate 6,351 of CAIUGQ010000350.1, forward strand.
CGGGCATCGGGATCTGGCCCCACGCACCCACGCCGCCCTCGCGCACCTTCTTCGCCAGCTTCGCCGGGCCGTCCTTGTCGGTCGCGTACTTGGCGGCCACGTCCTTGTAGGAGGGCCCGATCAGCTTCTTGTCGACGGCGTGGCAGGCGGTGCAGTTCTTCGCCTTGGCCAGGTCGAGGCTGGCATGCGCCGGCGCGACGGCCAGCAGCGCGGCGACCGACGAGAGGGTGACGAGAAGAGTGCGTTTCATTCGATCTCCGGGTCTTGCGATGAGTGGGGCGGGGACGGTCGTCGCCCCTGAGGCCCGCCGATTCTAACGGTTCCGTCCGTTCGTGCGTTGACCCGCGCCGCCCGGCCGCCTGCCGTGGACGGCATCCTCCGTGCTCGGCGAACCTGAGGGCCCATCTCTGGAAATGAAGCGATGCCCCTGCTCTGGATCGGCGTGCTGCTCGTGCTGCTGCGGTGGCTCGAGGTCGGTCCGTTCGCGGACCTCTCGTGGTGGTGGGCGCTCGCCCCTCTCGCGCTGTGCTTCGTCTGGTTCGAGACCTTCGAGCGGATGTTCGGGCGGGACAAGCGTCAGATCGAGGCGGCCGAGTGGGAGAAGCGGCGCAAGGACCGCGTCGCCGCGCAGTTTCCCCAGAAGGCGCCGCCCCGGCGCTGAGGCGCAAGGCGCCGCCCCGGCGCTCGGGCGAGGCGCTCGGTCCGGGCAGGGCCGACCTGCAGTCGGCCCCGTCGGCGCCGCCCGACCCTGACTTCGCCTCAGTCGTCGAAGGCGTCGGTCACCGCACCCCGGCTCGCGCTCGAGGCGAGCTTCGCGAACTTGGCCAGGACCCCGCGCGTGTAGCGCGGCGCAGGCGCCTTCCACTGCGCCCGGCGTCGGGCGATCTCCGCGTCGTCGACATCGAGCTGGAGCAGCAGCTTGTAGGCGTCGACGGTGATCGGATCGCCTTCCTGAACCAGGCCGATCAGGCCACCGGCCGCCGCCTCGGGTGCGACGTGGCCGACCACCATGCCCCAGGTGCCGCCCGAGAACCGACCGTCGGTGATCAGTGCCACCGACTCGCCCAGCCCCGCGCCGATGATGGCGGAGGTCGGCGCGAGCATCTCCGGCATGCCGGGGGCGCCCTTCGGGCCCAGGTAGCGCAGCACCAGCACGTCGCCGGCCTTGATCTTGTCGCCCATGATCGCGGCGAGCGCCGACTGCTCGTCGTCGAACACCCGGGCCGGGCCGGTCAGGACCGGGTTCTTCAGGCCGGTGATCTTGGCGACCGCGCCCTCGGGCGAGAGGTTGCCCTTGAGGATCGCGAGGTGGCCCTGCTCGTAGAGGGCCTTGTCGATCGGGAAGATGACCTTCTGGTCGGCGCGCGGCACCGACGGCACGTCGGCCAGCTCCTCGGCGATGGTGCGGCCGGTGATGGTCATGCAGTCGCCGTGCATCAGACCCGCGTCGAGCAGCAGCTTCATCACCTGCGGGATGCCGCCGGCGACATGCAGGTCGGTGGCGACGTACTGGCCGGACGGCTTGAGGTCGCAGATCACCGGCACGCGCTTGCGCATGCGTTCGAAGTCGTCGATGGTCCAGTCGATGCCGGCCGCGTGCGCGATCGCGAGGTAGTGCAGCACCGCGTTGGTCGAGCCGCCGGTGGCCATGATGAGCGCGACGGCGTTCTCGATCGACTTCCGGGTGACGATGTCGAGCGGACGCAGGTTCTTGCGGACCGCCTCGACCAGGACACGCGCCGATTCGGCGGTGGAGTCGAGCTTCTCGGCGTCGGGGTTGGCCATCGTCGAGGAGCCCAGCAGGCTCATGCCCAGTGCCTCGAAGGACGAGGACATCGTGTTCGCGGTGTACATGCCGCCGCACGAACCGGTGCCCGGCACCGAGTTCTTCTCGATGCCCTCGAAGTCCTCCTCGCTCATGCGCCCGCGGGAGAACTCGCCGACGGCCTCGAAGATCGAGACGATCGTCAGGTCCTTGCCCTTCCAGTTGCCCGGCTTGATCGTGCCGCCGTAGACGTAGATCGCGGGAACGTTCGCGCGCAGGATGCCGATCATGCCGCCCGGCATGTTCTTGTCGCAGCCGCCGAGGACGAGCACGCCGTCCATCCACTGGCCCTGCACGGCCGTCTCGACGCAGTCGGCGATCACCTCGCGGGAGATCAGCGAGTACTTCATGCCCTCGGTGCCCATCGACATGCCGTCGGAGATGGTGGGCGTGCCGAAGGTCTGGGGGTTGCCGCCAGCGGCCTTGATCGCGACGACCGCCGCGTCCGCGAGCGGCTGCAGGCCCGAGTTGCAGGGCGTGATCGTCGAGTGGCCGTTCGCGATGCCGATCATCGGATTCGCGAAATCGGACTTCTGGTAGCCCATCGCGTAGTACATCGAGCGATTCGGGGCGCGGGCGACGCCTTCGGTGATGTTGCGGGAGCGGCGGTTCGCGGTCATCGCGGGTCTCCGGTTCGGTGGGTCGTGGCGCCCGGGGGGGGGCGCGGCGGGGCCGATGGTACGTCGCCCCGGCTGCAACGTAAAATATTCGGGAGAGAGGCTTCCGATATGAAAAGAGTATCGCTGCCACAGCTGCCCGCCGACCTGCAGGGCATCGACCTGAGGGCGCTCGCGTACTTCCGGATCGTCGTCGACGAGGGGCATGTCGGACGGGCCGCGGCGCGTCTGTCGATGTCGCAGCCGCCGCTGTCGGTCTGCGTGCGCGGACTCGAGCGCAGGCTCGGCGTGACGCTGCTCGAGCGCCGCCGCGACGGCGTGGTGCCGACACCGGCCGGCGAGGCCCTCGCACGCGAGCTCGACGGGTTCTTTCCCCGCTTCTCGGAGATGCTCGGGCGGGTGAAGGCGACCGCCCGGGGCGAGGTCGGCGCGCTGAGGATCGGATTCGTCACGCCGGCGGAGTACAGCTTCCTGCCCGGCGGCGTGCGCGAGTTCCGGCTGGCCCATCCCGGCATCGGCCTGGTCCTGCGCGAGATGACGAGCGATGCGCAGTTCGACGCGCTCCGCGACGGCGAGCTCGATGCGGGCTTCGCGCTGCCGCCGGTTCCGCATCGGGGCCTGTCGTGGCGGCGGGTGCTGCGCGAACCGCTGCTGCTCGCGCTGCCGGCCGCGCATCCGGGGGCGCGGGCCGCCCCCGGCCGGCCGCTGCGGCTCGCGACCGTGGCCGACCTGCCGCTGCTGCTGTTCCCGCGCGACAAGGCGCCGGCGCTTTATGACGAGATCCTGGGCCTCTTCGCGAGGGCGGGCCTGACGCCCGCCCTCGGCCAGCAGGCCATCCAGATGCAGACCATCGTCAGCCTGGTGGCGGCCGGCCTCGGCATGGCGGTGGTCCCCGCCAGCCTGCGAAACCTGCAGCGCAAGGGGGTTGTCTACCGGGACCCGGCCGGGCGGCCCGCCACGATCGAGGTCGGACTCGCGTGGCGGGCCGACGATGCGTCGCCGGCGCTGGCGCGTTTCGTCGACCACTGGGCCGATCCGGGCTGATCGCCGGCCGCGGCAC
>CAIUGQ010000351.1 GCA_903898725.1 uncultured Burkholderiales bacterium
CGCGGTCAGCACCGGCCTGCTGGCGAGCATGTCGCAGAAAGAAGCCGAAGCCGTGCTCGCGCACGAAGTGAGCCACGTCGCCAACGGCGACATGGTCACGCTGACCCTGATCCAGGGCGTGGTGAACACGTTCGTCATCTTCCTGTCTCGCGTCATCGGCTACTTCGTCGACAAAGTCGTGTTCAAGACCGAGCGCGGCGTGGGAATGGGCTACTACATCACCTCCTTCGTCTGCCAGATCCTGCTCGGCATTCTCGCCTCCCTGATCGTGGCCTGGTTCTCGCGCCGCCGCGAATTCCGCGCCGATGCGGCTTCCGCGCATCTGCTGGGGTCGCCCACGCCCATGGTCAACGCGCTGGCGCGCCTGGGCGGGCTGAAGCCCGGCGAACTGCCGCAGTCGATGGCGGCCAGCGGCATCACCGACAAGGGCGGCATCATGGCGCTGTTCTCGACGCATCCGCCGATCGAGGAGCGCATCGCCGCGCTCCAGGCCCGGCAGCAGTAAGGCAGACGGCCGACGCCGCCGCGGGCGGCCGATGCCGGAAGACGGGCGCGACGCGAGTCGCGCCCGTTTTCTTGTCGGCCTCGTGTCCGTCCACCGCGGCGGCGGCATCGCCCGAGCGGGCGGCGCCCCGACGGGAGGCCGCGCGTAGAATCGCGCCCCGGCACCCTCTGGGTCGCCATGCCCGAGCACGGGGCCACCGGGTGCTGCAGCCGGCCCGACTGCAGCCGTGTTCGAGGACCAACCACGTGAACGACGACCGTCTCGTCGAAAACCTCGCCGTCGCCGGGCCCGAAGCCCCGCCACGGCGGGCCGCATTCCCCCCGCTCGCAGCCGGACTCGCCGCCGCGCTGCTGTCGGCGTCGCTGCCGCGCCGCAGCGCCGCGCAGCCCGGCAGCCCGGCGAAGATGCCGCTCAGGATCGGCTTCGTGTACGTCAGCCCGCTGTCCGACGCGGGCTGGACCCATCAGCACGACCTCGGCCGACGCGAACTCGAGCAGGCGCTCGGCACCCGCGTGACCACCCGCTTCGTCGAGAAGGTCGCCGAGGGCGCCGACGCCGAGCGCGTCATCCGCGACCTCGCCGCGACCGACCACGGCCTGATCTTCGCCACCTCCTTCGGCTACATGGAGCCGACGCTGAAGGTCGCGCGCGACTTCCCCGATGTCGCCTTCGAGCACGCCTCGGGCTATCGGACCGCCGCGAACGTCGCCACCTACAACGCCCGCTTCTACGAAGGCCGCTACCTCGGCGGCGTGGTCGCCGGACGCGCGACCCGCTCGAACGTGCTCGGCTATGTCGCGGCCTTCCCGATCCCCGAGGTGCTGCAGGGCATCAACGCCTTCACGCTCGGCGCGCGCTCGGTCAACCCGAAGGCGCAGGTGCGGGTGATCTGGACCAGCAGCTGGTTCGATCCCGGCCGCGAGCGCGATGCCGCCGTCACCCTCGCGGGGCAGGGCGCCGACGTGCTGACCCATCACACCGATTCGTCGGCGGTGCCGCAGGCCGCCGAAGCGCGCGGGGTGAGGGTGGTGGGCTACCATTCGGACATGAGCCGCGCGGCACCGAAGGCCCACCTCGTCTCGGTCACCCATCACTGGGGCCGCTACTGCGTGCAGCGTGCGCAGGCCGTGCTCGACGGCACCTGGCGCAGCCGCGCCACCTGGGGCGGCCTGAAGGACGGCATGGTGCAGGTCGGACCGCTGGCGGGCGACCTGCCGGGCGACACCGCGACGCTGCTGCGCGCCCGCGAGGCGGATCTCGTCGCCGGGCGGCTCCATCCCTTCACCGGCCCGATCCGCGACAACGAGGGACGCGTGCGCCTGCAGAAAGGGACGATGACCGACGATGCACTGAACGGCATCGACTGGCTCGTCGACGGCGTCCTCGGCAAGGTGCCGAAGGGCTGAACCCCATGACCACCGTCGCGATCCGAGCCGACTTCCTGCACTGCATCCGCGATCCCGGTCTCGACGGCTCGGACGCGGCTGCGGTCGAGCACGTGCGCGACGGCGTGCTGCTGATCCGCGACGGACGCATCGAGCGGCTCGAGCCGGCCGCCGTGCTGCTGCCGCAGCTCGGTCCCGACGTGGTCGTGCACGACCGGCGCGGCATGCTGGTCGTGCCCGGCTTCGTCGACACCCATGTGCACTTCCCGCAGGTCGACGTCATCGCGAGCTACGGCTCGCAGCTGCTCGACTGGCTGGAGCGCTACACCTTCCCCGAGGAGCAGCGCTTCGCCGACGCGGCGCACGCGCGCGCGGCCGCGTCGTTCTTCCTCGACCGGCTGCTCGAGAACGGCACCACCACCGCGAGCGTGTTCTGCACCGTCCACCCCGGCTCGGTCGATGCGTTCTTCGCCGAGTCCGAGGCGCGCGGCCTGCTGATGGTCGCGGGCAAGTGCCTGATGGATCGCAACGCGCCCGACGGCCTGCGCGACACCCATCCGGGCGGCATCGACGAGAGCCGTGCGCTGATCGAGCGCTGGCACGGCCGCGGCCGGTCGCGCTACTCGATCACGGTGCGCTTCGCCGTCACCTCGACCGAGGCGCAGCTCGAGGCGGCCGGACGGCTCGCCGCCGAACACCCCACGGTCCACGTCCAGAGCCATGTCGCCGAGAACCGCGACGAGGTCGCCTGGGTGGCGCGGCTCTTCCCCGAGCGGCGCAGCTACCTCGACGTCTACGACCACTACGGGCTGCTGCGGGAGCGCGCGGTCTACGCCCACTGCATCTGGCTCGACGATGCCGACCGTGCGCGGCTCGCCGCCTCGGGCACGGCCGCGTCGTTCTGCCCGACCTCGAACCTGTTCATCGGCAGCGGCCTGTACGACCTGCGGCAGGCGATCGCCGCCGGCCACCCGATCGGGCTCGGCACCGACGTGGGCGGCGGCACCGGCTACGGCATGCTGCGAACGCTCGGCGAGGCCTACAAGGTCGAGCAGCTCCTCGGCGTCTCGCTGCACCCGGCCTACGCGCTGTACCTGGCCACGCTCGGCGGCGCGCGCTCGCTGTACGTCGACGACCGCATCGGCAGCCTGCTGCCCGGCCGCGATGCCGACCTGGCGGTGCTCGACCCCGCCGGCACGCCGCTGCTGGCGCGCCGCACCGCGCTGCGCGACGATCCCCTCGACACCTTCTTCGCGCTCGCCACGCTCGCCGACGACCGCGGTGTGCTCGAGACCTGGGCCGCGGGCGTGCCGGTGCATCGCCGCGCGGGCGCGGCACCCGTCGCGCGGCCCTGAGCGCCGCGCCGTCGTGACGAGGGGCACCGCCGTCCTCGTCCATGGTCCCTGTCTGGGGCCCTGGGTGTGGGACGACGGCCCCCACGGCCTGCGCCCTCGGCTCGAATCGCTCGGGCTGCGCTGCTTCGCCCCCGACCTGCACGAGGCCTGGCCCGCCGGCCAGTGGTCGCGTCGCGTGGCGCACCTGCCGCTGTCGCGCTACGTCGATCGGCTGCACGCGATGCTCGTGCACATCGAGGGCCCGAAGATCCTCGTCGGCCACTCCATGGGCGCGCGTGTGGTCGAGGGCCTGATCGCGCGCGGCGCGCACGACGGTGCGGTGCTGATCTCGCCGACCCCGCCCGACGGGCTGGAGGCGGCCGCCCGCGGCCTGGCCGCCCGCCACCCCGCGGCGCTCGCCCGCGCGCTCCTCGCGCGCCGCCCGCTGCTGCTGCTCGGCGAGCCCGGTCAGCCCGATCCGGCCCGCGTGCGCGAGCTGCTGCTCGGGGCCCGGGCGTCCGAGGTGCTGGTGGCGCGCGTGGCGGCCGCGCTGCGCGACGAGTCCTTCGCCGCCTGCCTCGACTGGCTGCGGCCGCAGGCGGTGATGCGTGACGCCGGGGTGCCGGTGCTGGCGATTTCCGGCCGCGACGATCCGCTGGTGACGCCGGCCGCGCTGCGCCGCACCGCGGTCGCCTGGGACGCGGTCGCGCACGTCGTGCCGCATGCCGGCCACTGCCCGATGCTCGGCGACGGCGCCGGCATCGTCGCGCGCCACGTCGAGCGCTGGCTGTTCGACACCTGAATCGTCGTAGGGAGAACGGAATGATCGAACGGCATCTGGAGATCGCGACCCGTGACGGGTCGATGAACACCTTCGTCGTGCACCCCGATGAGGGCGGCCCCCATCCGGTGGTGCTGTTCTACATGGACGCGCCCGGCAAGCGTGAGGAGCTGCATGACATGGCCCGCCGCATCGCGTCGGTGGGCTACTACGTGGTGCTCCCCAACCTCTACTACCGAACGGTGCGGGAGTTCACGCTGGTGCGCGACGAGCCCGGCATGGCCCGGATGTTCGGGCTGATGGGCACGCTCACCAACGCGCTGGTGGCGAGCGACACCGGCGCGATGCTGGCGCTGGTCGACGACGACCCGAAGGCCGACGCCTCGCGGATCGGCGCGGTCGGCTACTGCATGAGCGGACCGTTCGTGCTGGCCGCGGCCGCGCACCATCCGCGGCTGCGCTGCGTGGCGTCCATCTACGGTGCCAACCTGGTCACCGACCGCGAGGACTCGGCGCACCGGATGCTCGACCGCGTGCGCTGCGACACCTACTTCGCCTGCGCGGAGATCGACACCTGGGCGCCGCCGGAGACGGTGGCGACGCTGGAGGCGGCGCTCGTGCAGGCGGGCACGCCCTACCGGCTGGAGTGGTATCCCGGGGCGCAGCACGGCTTCGCGTTCCCGCAGCGGGCGGGCATCTACGACAAGCCGAGCGCCGAGCGGCACTGGCAGCGGCTGTTCGCGCTGTTCGAGCGCAACCTCAAGCACTGAGCCAGACGGCCGACCCTCAGCCCTGCGCCAGACTCGACACCTCGTTGGTCAGCGTGGTCCGCCGCATGTCGCGCACCTCGCTCGAGCGGAACGGACGGGCGCGATGCATGGTCACGCGGTTGTCCCACATGACGAGGTCCCAGGGCCGCCAGACGTGCGCATAGACGAATCGGCGCTGAGTGGCATGCTCGTTCAGATCGCGGAGAAACGCGCGCGCTTCGGGGGTCGGCCAGCCTTCGATGGCGCCGGCATGGCTGGACAGGTAGAGCGAGTACCGGCCGGTGTTCGGATGCCGGCGCACGAGTCGCTGGCGCACCGCCGTCCACTTGAGGCGTTCCGCCTCGGTGAAGTCATCGAAGCCGAGGAGGCCGCGCGAGTAGAGCTGGCTGTGCAGGCAGACGAGGTCCTGGATCTCGCTGCGCGTCTCGTCGTCGAGCGCGTCGTAGGCGGCGCGCATGTCGGCGAACTCGGTATTGCCACCGGCCGACGGGATCTGCCGGGCCGAGAGCAGCGAGTACTTCGCCGGCACGTCCTTGAACGAGCTGTCCGAATGCCACAGGCGGTTGCCCAGTCCGAACAGGCGCGCCCGGTTGTCCCGCGGCAGGACCTCACCGTACTTGTCCAGGTTCGAGATGTCGTTCAGCTCCATCGCGAGCCGGCGGTCCTTCACCTCGCCGATGTCGCCGGTCGCGAGTTCGAGCGGCCCGAGCTGGCGACTGAACGCCACCTGCTGCGCGTCGTCCAGGTGCTGGTCGCGAAAGACCAGCACGCCGTAGCGATCGATCGCGGTGTGGATCGCGTCGACGTCCTCTGCGCGGAGTGGCCGCGTCAGGTCGATGCCGTGCACGATGGCCGCGAAGTCCGGCTGCCCCGACGGGTCGATGGCTTCGGCGCGCGGTCGCCGGTTGGGATCCGCGAGCGTGGCCGACGCGCTCGGTCCCGTGCCTGGATGGCTGGTCATGTCTCCGATCTCCTCGCTGAGCGCTGGCGCGCCGACCGTCTGCTTGTCGCCGAAATCTTACCGGAGCGGCAGCGCGGCGTTCCCACCGCCTCGCCCTCGGTCTCGCCCTCGGTCTCCGACTCGGCAAGCTATGCTTCCGCGCAGCCGCGCTCCCGGCGCCTTCGAATGGACCTCCGCTCATGAACCCATTTCCCGCCTCGACCGCCCGCGCAGTCGCCTTCGCCCTGCTGTCCGCCCTCTTCGCGGGCGCCGCCGCCGCACAGGGCGTTGCGGCCGACCGCGCGGCCTGCGAGCGGTCCTACAAGCCCCAGCGGGGCCAGGAAGGCAAGGACG